>SLIM01000147.1 GCA_007135625.1 Gammaproteobacteria bacterium | reverse complement strand
TGTAGCGCAATCGGAGGGAGTTGACCAGTGATCGCTGGTAGTCGTCAAAAATCATGGGATTGAATCTAACGCGAGGACTCTATATGCTGGTTGGCAGTAAAATGACGATGACCGCCGCTGCTGCATTCAACAGCAGCGCAATCAGGAGAGATAAACAATGCCGAGAACACTCATTCCATTAGCCCAAGGTTGTGAAGAGCTGGAGGCGGTCACCCTGATCGACCTGTTGCGTCGGGCCGGTATTGAGGTGATCACCGCCGGACTGGATGGGCAGCCGGTGGTCGCCAGTCGTGGGGTGGTGCTGATTCCCGACACCCAGTTGGAGGAGGTGCTGGAACACTCCTTCGATCTCGTCGTCTTACCCGGCGGGATGCCCGGGGCCGACCACCTCGACAACGACCCGCGCATCCACCAGATCTTGAAGCGAGCCGTCGCTGCGGGCAACTACATCGCCGCCATCTGCGCCGCCCCCAAAGTCTTGGCCAACGCCGGACTGCTGGAGGGCAAGCGGGCCACCAGCTACCCCGGATTTCTCGATAGCATGGAGCTGCCCAAGGTCACGGTCGAGCGGCTGCCAGTGGTGCGCGATGGACGGGTGATCACCTCGCGAGGGCCAGGCACCGCAATGGACTTCGCCCTGGAGCTGATTGAGCTGCTGGTCGGGCGCGAGAAGCGGGACGAAGTCGAGGCCGCCTTGGTGCGTTAACCGGTGGCAGCGCGTGACGAACCGAAGGTCGTGGGGTGGCGAGAGTGGGTCGCCCTGCCGCAGCTCGGCATCTCCCAGATTAAGGCGAAGATCGACACCGGAGCGCGAACCTCGGCGATTCACGCCTTTTACGTCGAACCCTTTACCCAGCAGGGAGCGGCCTGGGTCCGCTTCGGAGTCCACCCGCTGCAGCAGCGTGACGACCTGGTCGTCGTCTGCCACGCACCGATTCTCGACCAGCGGCAGGTGACTGACTCCGGCGGTCATCGGGAGCAGCGCTATGTGATTCAGACCGAGGTGGCCCTCGCCGGGGAGTGCTGGCCGATTGAGGTCACCCTGACCAACCGTGAGACCATGCGCTTTCGTATGCTGCTCGGACGTACCGCCCTGAAACAGCGCTGGCTGGTCGATGCCGGGCGCTCCTACTGCCAAGGTACCCCTCCCGCCGTGACTAAAACCTATTAAATTAAGGACCTTATGAAGATTATTATCCTATCGCGCAACCCCAAGCTCTACTCCACCCGTCGCCTAGTTGAAGCGGGCAAGGAGCGCGGCCACGAGGTGCGAGTGGTTGACCCGATCAAGTGTTATATGAATATCACCTCCCACCACCCGGTCGTCTACTACAAAACCGAACCGCTGGAGGGGGTCGATGCGGTCATCCCGCGTATCGGTGCCTCAATCACCTTCTACGGCACCGCTGTTCTGCGCCAGTTTGAGATGATGGGGGTCTTTCCGCTCAACGAATCGGTTGCCATCGGTCGCTCCCGCGACAAACTGCGCTCGATGCAACTGCTTTCGCGCAAAGGGATCGGCCTGCCGGTCACCGGCTTCGCCCATTCGGTTGATGACACCGATCAACTGGTCGCTCTGGTCGGTGGCGCACCCTTGGTGATCAAACTGCTGGAGGGGACGCAGGGGCGCGGGGTGGTACTGGCCGAAACCAAACAGGCTGCAGAAAGTGTGATTGATGCTTTTCGCGGACTCGATGCCAATTTTTTGGTGCAGGAGTTTATTAAAGAGGCGGGCGGTGCCGATGTTCGCGCCTTTGTCGTCGGCGACCGGGTCGTTGCCGCGATGAAGCGCCAAGCCAAGGAGGGAGAGTTTCGCTCCAACCTCCACCGGGGCGGCACCGCCTCGCTCGTCCGCCTCACCCCCGAAGAGCGCTCCACCGCCCAGCGAGCCGCTAAGATTATGGGGCTAAATGTCGCTGGTGTCGATATTCTGCGCTCCCGCCACGGCCCGCTGGTGCTGGAGGTCAACTCCTCGCCCGGTCTGGAGGGGATCGAAAATGCAACCAACAAAGATGTGGCTAGTATGGTGATTGAGTTTATCGAAAAGAACGCCAAACCGAACCACACCCGCACCCGTGGTAAAGGGTAGCCGCCCCCCGCTCTGCTTCGGCGGGGTCGAGATCGCCGCCGGTGAGCGGCGCACCATCGACCTCCCGGTAGCGCTGCTCTACACCCACACCCCGCTCTCCATGCCGGTCCATCTCATCCATGGCCGCCAACCGGGACCAACGCTCTTTGTCAGCGGAGTTATCCACGGCGATGAGCTGATCGGTCTGGAAATTATCCGCCGCCTGCTCAACCGCCGCATCCTCTCCCGCCTGCGCGGCACCCTGTTTGCCATTCCGGTGGTCAACACCCACGGCCTGCTCCACCGCTCCCGCTACCTCCCCGACCGCCGCGACCTCAACCGCTCCTTCCCCGGCAGCGAAAAGGGTTCGCTCGCCGCCCGCCTCGCCAACCTCTTCAGCGAAGAGGTCGTCTCCCGCTGCGGCTACGGCATCGACCTCCACTCCGCCGGACTCAACCGCGTCAACCTGCCGCAGATTCGTGCCGACTTCAGCGACCCCGAAACCGAACGGATCGCCCGCGTCTTCGGCGTACCGGTACTGCTCGACTCCCAGCAGCGCGACGGCTCACTGCGCCAGGTCGCCGCCGAACGCGGGGTGAAAGTGCTGCTCTACGAAGCGGGCGAAGCGCTACGCTTCGACGAACTGGGTATTCGCGCCGGGGTTCGCGGCATTCTCGCCGTACTGCGGGCGCTCGACATGCTCCCCGCAGCCAATAGCAGCCAGCCGATACGCCACCTGGAGGCCCCCATCGCCCACAGCAGCCAGTGGGTACGCGCCCCGCAAAGCGGCATTGTGCGCCTCACCACCGCTCTCGGCAGCCGGGTCAAAAAGGGGCAGCGCCTCGCCATTGTGGCCGACCCCTTCGGCGAAAGTGAGTGCGAAGTCACCGCCCCGGTCGCCGGCATTATCATTGGCCGCTCGACCCTTCCCTTGACCAACGAAGGGGAGGCACTCTTCCACATCGCCCGCTTCGACGACATTAAAAGCGCCGAAGAGCAGGTCGTCAACTTTCAGGAAGCGCAGCTCGCCAACCCCTACGACGAACCCCCACTATGAGTTCAAGCTCGCGCACCGTAACCCGAAAGGATGCCGCCGTACCTCTCCCCGCCGATGTCGCCACCCTCATCGAACACTTCGCCGACACCCTCTGGATGGAGCGCGGCCTCAGTCGCAACACCCTTAGCGCCTACCAATCGGATCTGCGCAAACTCTACCACTGGCTCGACCAGCAGCGCGGCCTCACCCTACTCGCCGCGCAGCGTCTCGACCTCCTCGACTACCTCGCCAGCGAAGCCGCCGCCAAACGCCAAAGCCGCAGCCTCGCCCGCACCCTCTCCTGCATCCGCCAATTTTACCAATGGGCGCTGCGCAGCCAACAGCTCCGCAACGACCCCTCCGCCCGCATTGAGGCCCCCAAACTGGGCCGCCCCCTCCCCGGAACCCTCAGCGAAGGCGAGGTCGAGCGGCTGCTCACCACCCCCGATCTGGAGGAGCCAGAGGGGTTACGCGACCGGGCGATGCTGGAGCTGCTCTACGCCACCGGACTACGGGTCTCTGAACTGGTCGGACTCACTCTGGAGGAGGTTAGCCTGCGCCAAGGGGTGCTGCGCGTCCTCGGCAAAGGGAGCAAAGAGCGCCTGGTTCCCATCGGCGAAGAGGCGCTCGACTGGCTCCAGCGCTTTCTCGACCAAGGGCGGCCCGCACTCCTCAACGGCCAACGCTGCGAGGCTTTTTTTCCGACCCGGCGCGGTGACGGCATGACCCGCCAAGCGTTCTGGTACCGGGTTAAAAAACATGCTTTTGACGCAGGGATCAGCGCCCCCCTCTCACCTCACACCCTGCGCCACGCCTTCGCCACCCACCTGGTCAACCACGGCGCAGACCTGCGCGTGGTGCAGCTTCTCTTGGGGCATAGCAGTATCTCGACGACCCAAATCTATACCCATGTTGCCAATGAGCGACTCAAGCGTTTTCATCAAGAGCATCATCCGCGAGGGTGATGATCTACAGCAGAAATCGCCAACCCCACAATAAACCCCAGCTATGACCCCAAGCCCCCCCAGCCACGGCACCCTACGTCTTCCCGCCCCCTGGGGATGGCTACAGATCGACTGGCAACAGCACACCATCATCGCCAGCGAACTCCACCCCGGCCCCCCGCTCGCCCTCCCCGAGGCGGAGCCGAGTACCCCCTTCGCCGCGCAGATTTGGCAACAGTGGCAAGGCTATTTAAGCGACCCCCACCACCCCATCACCCTCCCACTGCACCACCACGGCACCCCCTACCAGCAACGGGTCTGGCAACTCCTGCGCACCATCCCCCCCGGCCAGACCCGCAGCTACGGCGACCTCGCCGCCCACCTCGCCAGCAGCCCCCGCGCCATCGGCAACGCCTGCCGCGCCAACCCCCTACCGTGGCTCATCCCCTGCCACCGCATCACCGCCCGCCACCACCTCGGCGGCTACCACGGGGCTAGCAGCGGCCCCCAACTCGCGATTAAACGCTGGCTACTGGAACACGAAGGCGCACTGCCAACAAGCGATTAAAGAGCTTTCGCCCTACCCACCGCCGGCCCACTGCGCGGCAGCGGCTGACCGACCCGCCGCCCCTGACGGCTGTTACGGCGGGCCAGCTCCTGTTCAATCCCATTGAGTACCGACCACTTGCCACCGCACCAGTCGGGTGCCAGCAGGATTTGGGGTGAAGCACTACCGGTGACGCGGTGATAGATCACCTCTTCCGGGGTGCGTTCGATGAGATCGGCGGCAATGGCGATATACTGCTCCAGCGTCAACGGTTGATACTCGCCGCGCCGCCATTGGTTAGCCAGCATGGTGCCTTTCACCACATGCAGCGGGTGCAGTTTCATCCCCTCGGTGCCGAGTTCCATGACCCGCTCCAAAGTGGTTACCGCTTCTTCGCCCCCCTCGCCGGGTAGCCCGACGATGAGATGGGTGCAGACCTTGATTCCATGCAGATGGGCAGCCCGCACAGCATCGCGGTAGTCGCGAAAGGTGTGGCCCCGGTTGACCCGCTCCAGGGTTTCATCAAACGAGGATTGCAGCCCCAGCTCCAGCCACACCTCAAAACCTTGATCGCGGTAGCCGCGCAGCAGGTCGAGTACCCGGTCGGGTACGCAGTCGGGGCGGGTGCCGACCGCAAGGCCGACCACATCCGGCTCCGCGAGCGCCTGCTGGTAGAGATCCGAAAGATACTCTACATCGGCGTAGGTATTGGTATAGGCTTGAAAATAGGCCAGATAGCGGAGGGCGCGGGTCCGTTTGCGAATCACCCGGCGGCCCGCCTCAATCTGCTCACCGATGGCCGGTGCGTTGCGGGAGCTGGGGTTGAAAGAGGCGTTGTTGCAGAAAGTGCAGCCCCCTTGCCCCTTGCTGCCGTCGCGATTTGGGCAGCTCATCCCAGCATTGATGGCGACTTTGTGGACGCGTTGGCCGTAGCGTGCCAGCAGATCCTGTCCCAGCGTGTTGATATAGTCAGAGAGAGCCATGATACGGTTATATCCTCGTTTTTTTAGGGCGTTACGGTGCGGCGCCGACAAGAGTGCTCACAAGGGTCTATGATAACACCCATAGACGTTTAAGTAAAAAATCATCACCCTCCAGTTATCACGCTTGTGGTTCGAGCTGGCGCACCGCATATTAGACTGATTTTACAAAGTTCAATTTTAAGGGTGGATAGGTTATGGCGATGACTGCGATAGAGCTGCGTCAGCGCTTTCAGGCTCTGCGAGCCAACAAAGTGTTTGAGATTTTTGTAATCTCGGTGATTATCTTCTCGGCCTTGGTGATCGGTGCCAAGACTTATGAAATTGATCCGAATATTTTACAGATACTGCTTTTTTTTGACTACGCGATCACACTGTTTTTTCTCGTAGAGATTGTGATTCGGATGATCGCCGAGCCAAATCTGAAGGCCTTTTTTAGAAAGGGTTGGAATCTCTTCGACTTTATTATTGTTGTGGTGAGTATCCTCCCGGTTGAGCAGAGTGAAATGGCGCTGCTAGGACGGCTCTTGCGCATTTTTCGGGTACTGCGCCTGGTGTCGATAGTCCCGGAGCTACGGGTCTTGTTGAACGCCTTCGTGACCGCTATTCCGCGCATGGGCTACGTCTCGCTGCTGATGTTCATCATCTTCTATATCTACGCAGCGGTTGGATCGATCCTGTTTCAGCATATTAATCCCTATCTATGGGGCAACATCTCCATCGCTCTGTTGACCCTGTTTCGGATTGCTACGTTTGAGAGTTGGACGGAAATTATGTATGAAACCATGGAGGTCTACCCATTGAGCTGGATCTTCTATATCAGTTTCATCTTTGTCGCGGCCTTTGTTTTTCTGAATATGATGATTGGTATCGTACTGGAGACTCTGCAACGTGAACATGAGAAGTTTGATCGCGAACATGGGCAGGGAGAGGCCGGGGAGATCCACTGGATGCGCGAACATGCCGAGATCATGGAGCAGCGAATGGAACGGATGGAGCAGATGTTGAGCGAGCTGACCACTACCCGGTGCAAAGCCGAGAAAAATAACAATAACAGGTAACTGGTATAAAAAACAAGAGGGCTTGATCATCGTTCCGGCCACTTTGGCCGCTGACAGCGAAAGTCTATCCCTGAAGGAGCATAATGTGCGCTTCTCACCTTCCCAGTCGGTATGGTCTCCACTCATGGAGTGAACTTGAGCGTGCCGAGTTCTCGAACAGCATGGCATGGAAAGATCGTAAGTTATTGATGCGGTGCGGCTTCCCCTGCACTACAGCCAACCCGCTTTGGCGGGCCGGTTATGCTGTCGTTAAGAATCACGCTAACACCTTACCATTTACACGAATGATTTCATACGCTAAGATCAAGGCAGGGTGCGATTCAAGCCGCCGCACTGCACGGCGGCTTGCAGGCCCTCCGTCGCACCCTCCCTCTCTCCTCTGCCCTCCACTGTAGTAGAATAGTCACCTCTGCTAGCTACTAAACGAGATTCCCATGGAAAAGAAGATAGCTCTTGGAATGCTGCTGTTTAGCATTCTGGTCCTGATCGTCGCCATCCTGCTCCCCGGCGGGCGTACCGTGGAGGGCGAACCCCTGCTCCCCTGGAAGATCGAGCTAAAAAGCGATGGAGCAACGCAGGTATTCGGCCTAACGCTAGGGCGCAGCACGGTGGAGGAGGCCCGCCAACGCTTTCACCAGGATGGAGCGATTAGCCTCTTTCGCAACCCGCAAGGGAAGATGTCACTAGAGGTCTACTTTGATCGGGTTTTTCTCAGCGGTCTGCGCGGCGACTATGTGCTGCGGGTCGCCGTAGCCGAGGCCGAGCTGCAAAATCTCTATGATCGAGGGGTACGGATCAGCCAGTTGGGTAACGGCAGCAACAAGGTGGAGTTGAGCAGCAGGGATCAGGAGTGGGTCTATCAACAGCCGATTGAGGTCATTACCTATATCCCAATGACGCGACTGGATGAGGCGTTGATCGAGGAGCGTTTCGGCCCGCCCGCTGAAAAAATCACTGAAGAAAAGAGTGGCGTTGTCCACTGGCTCTACCCCGAGCAGGGGCTAGATCTGGGGCGTGACCCTCGCGGTCGCTCGGTCTTGCAATATATCCACCCGGCAGAGTTTGCACGCCTGACCGCGCCGTTTACGCCGTGAGTGGGTGGTGGCTAACGGTGCGCAAGCTGAAACGGTTGCCCGCACCCTTGCTTTCTCCTCTGGTCAGCGGCGGGCTGGGCGCATAGAATAGGGGACTTGGCGTTTTGATCAGGGGATAGCGATGCAGAAGCAACAGGGGGGCAGTATGGAGAGAATCATTTGGGCGGCGATGGTTGGCTCGGTCGTGATGCTGGGAGGGGTGATTCTGGTGATGCACCAGCTTGGCATGACCGGGCAGGAGGAGGTGATCGCCCCCTTAACGGTTATTCTAGCGCTGGGGTTTTTGGCGGTCATCCCTTTTCCCATCGTGCGAATGCTGCTCACCCGCAAGCGCCCCACGCCCTTACCCTCGTCCTCGCCAGAGGATCCGCAATTGGCGCAGCAGCGGCAGCTTCGCAACCTGGTGCTGTTGGGAGGAATTGCTGAGGTGCCGGTAACTATGGGGTTGGTTTACGCCGCGCTGGGTGGTACCCTACAGTGGGCGTTGATCCTGTGGGGAATCTCTCTGCTCTGTATCCTTTCGCTATTGCCGGAGGAGGAAGATGTGGGTGAAAAACAAGAGTAATATATTATGGGTATTCTGGACGATTTAAAGCAAAAGGCGGAGGCGGCGCGGGTTACGCAGGAGAGCGAGGGGCAGCGTCTCGCCCGCTTGGAGGAGGGGTACCAGCAGCGGCTACGCCCCAAGATGCAGCTTATTCTACGCTACCTCCACGAGATGGCCGAGCAGTTGCAGGTGGTGAAGCTGGAGATTCCGGTGATCTACACGATTCCACAGCTCGGGCCGGAGCAGTTCTATCAGCAACTCTTTCGGATTCATGTCGATCACAACGACAAAATCAAAAAGATCTCTCTACAGATGGACTGTGTGGCCGCCGAGAGCGCCACCTATCCGGTCAAATCGACCGCCGCCGCCGACGAGGTACGTACCTTTCTCGACAAGCAGGGGGTAAAATATACCGAGTGGGCGATTCGCGATGCCAACAACCGGGTTTGCGGGGCCAACTTCGAGGGGCGGCTACAGGTTAAGGTGCGAATGCTGCTACAGGTCAACATCGAGAAGGAGTGCATTGAGGTTCTGAGCGTTAACTTCGAGGGGTTGAGCAGCAAGCGGATGACCTTCAGCAGCACCCGTATTGATGACCAGTGGTTAGATGAGCTGGGCCACTACCTGCTGCGCAAAGAGACCAAGCTGGGCAGCTTGGAGATCACTGATGACCACAAGGAGTTTATTCGTACCCAACTGATTAGCTGGGAGGAGCAGCGCCAGCGCGAGCTGGAGGAGACCGCCAACAGCCGCAATGAAGAGGGGAAGCAGGGGGATGACCTACTCGCCTCCCTACGCAAGACCCTGAACAAACCCCTCTGGTAGGCCATGCCCGCCAGCGAGCGTAAAGGAGCACCCCGATGATGTCCCGCCTGACCCTCCCACTCTTGGCACTATGGCTGCTGGCCAGTTGCGCCGAGATTCCGCCACGCAGTGAGCCGGCACCGGTGATCGATGGCACCGCTCGCGTCGGAACGACCACCCCACCGCCCGCTGCACCGCTTCCAGCCCGTCAGGATGCCGCCTTTACCGCCCCGGGGCCGATCATCTCCCCAGTGCCCCCGCCGCTCGATCCGCGTTCACCGCTGCGCACCCCACAGCAGCAACAGCAGCAGCAACAGCAGCAGCAGCAACAGCCCAGCGACGGTGTCCGCATCTACCCGATTCAAGGCGCACCCCCGGAGACCCCGGTGAGCGTTGAGTTTCGTACCCTGGAGCCGCGCCCGCCGGAGCCGCGCCCCTGGCCGCCGCAACCGCTCTATGATGCCGAGAGTCTGGAGGAGAGCCTCAAGGAGAACCTGGAGGGGCCAGCGGGGCTGGGGATCGGCACTCGTACCACCGCCGATGACCCCAACACCCGCATTACCACCTACGAATCGACCCACCCCGAACCCCCTTCCCCCGCCCACTCGCGTGCCGTCGCCACCCTGTTGGCGATTGCCGAGCGGGAGCGGACAGCGGGCAACTTCGATCTGGCGGCGATGCAGGTTGAACGTGCCACCGATCTGGAGCCGCGCAACCCCGACCTGTGGCACCGTCTGGCGCGGCTGCGCATGGCACAGGGACAGCTCGAACAGGCGGAACAGGCAGCGCGGCGCTCGGCAGAGCTGGCCGGGGGCAATCTTCCGTTACGCCGTAGCAACTGGCAACTGATCTCCGAGATCCGCTTCGAACTCGGCGACAGCAGCGGGGCCGAACAGGCCGCACGCTTTGCCGAGAGCCTCTACTAACCACCATGGCCACCCCCCCGCCCGCCGCCTGTCGCAGCGACTCCATCCTCAGTCCCGACGGGCTGCTTGCTCGCTGCATTGAGGGCTACAACTACCGCCCCCAGCAGCAGGCGATGGCGCAGGCAGTAGAGCGCATTATTCACGACGGCGGAACCCTGATCTGCGAGGCCGGCACCGGTACCGGCAAAACCTTCGCCTATCTGATCCCGGCGCTGCTCTCCGGCTGCAAAGTGATCGTCTCTACCGGCACGCGCAATCTGCAAGATCAGCTCTACGCCAAGGATCTTCCGCTGATCAAAGGGACACTCGCCGCACCGGTGAAGACCGCACTGCTCAAGGGACGGGCCAACTACCTCTGCCCCTACCGCCTGGAACTCGCCATCGCCGAGGGTAAACTCCACTCCGCACGCCTGCAACGCGACCTCAATCGGGTACAGAACTGGGCCAACCGCACCCACCGGGGAGATATCGCCGAACTGCCCGGCATTCCCGAGGATTCGCTGATCTGGCCGCTGGTGACCTCCACCAATGATAACTGCCTCGGTCAGGAGTGCCCGAGCTATAGCGACTGCCACCTCGCCGAGGCGCGTCGCCGCGCTTTTGAAGCGGATCTGCTGGTGATTAACCACCACCTGCTCTGCGCCGATTTTGCGCTGAAAAACGAAGGGTTCGGCGAGCTGCTGCCGGAGGCCGACTGCATCATTATCGACGAGGCCCACCAACTGCCCGACACCGCAGGTACCTTCTTCGGCTACACCTTCACCGCCCGCCAACTGCAAGATCTCGCGAGCGACATCACCACGGAGTATTTGCGCGAGATTAAAGATATGGCCTCGATGCGCGATGCCGCCGCCGCGCTGGAGAAGGCGACCCGCGATCTGCGCCTCTGTTTCGGTGTGGAGCCGCGCCGTGGCCCCTGGTCGGAGCTGGTCAATAACCAGCCGCTACAACAGGCGATGGGCGATCTCCAGCAGCAGCTTGTGCAACTGAGCGAGCAGTTGGAGCAGGTGCGGGAACGCAGCAAGGGGCTGGAGGGGTGCGCCGAGCGCTGCAAGACCCTAGCCATCGGATTGGCGGGACTGCTCCACCAACCTGACCAACCTGCAGCAGGCGAGGAGGATGTACTTTGGTACGAGACCTTTCGCAGCGGTTTTCGCCTCAACCGCACCCCGCTCAGTATTGCCGGGGCCTTTCAGCAGCGGATGGGCGAAGCGGCTCCCGGCTGGGTCTTCACCTCCGCCACCCTCGCCGTCGGCGAGAGCTTCCGCCATTTTCAGGAGCAGTTGGGGCTGCATGAGGCGACCACCGCGAAGTGGGAGAGCCCCTTTGACTACTCTAAGCAGGCGCTATGGTATGTTCCACGAGGACTTCCCGACCCCTCTAGCGATGGGTATACCGAGGCGGTGGTTGAAGAGGCCTTGCCGCTGCTCCAGGCCAGCCAGGGACGCGCCTTCTTGCTCTTCACCAGCTACCGCGCACTCCATCGCGCCGCCGAGCTGCTTGCCGACCGCATCGACTTTCCGATTCTTACCCAGGGCGAGGCTTCCAAGGGCGAGTTGCTAGAGCGTTTCCGCCAGCTCGGCAACGGTATTCTGCTCGGCACCTCGGCCTTTTGGGAGGGGGTCGATGTGCGCGGCGAAGCGCTCTCCTGCGTGATTATCGACAAACTCCCCTTCGCCTCTCCCGGCGATCCGGTGCTGCAAGCGCGGATTGATGCCCTGCGCAAACGCGGTGGCAACCCTTTTGCTGAGTACCAACTGCCGCAGGCCTGCATCGCCCTGAAGCAGGGGGCCGGGCGGCTGATTCGCGATATTCACGACCGCGGCCTGCTGGTGGTCTGCGACCCGCGCCTGCTGAAACGGAGCTATGGCCATACCTTTCTTGCTAGTATGCCGCCGATGGCCCGCACCCGCGATCCTGAGGAGGCGCGGCGTTTTTTCTCTGTGGATCGGTAGCGCTGAGGGCGGGGGTGATGTT
Organism: Gammaproteobacteria bacterium; assembly: GCA_007135625.1. Lineage (GTDB taxonomy): Bacteria > Pseudomonadota > Gammaproteobacteria > Chromatiales > Chromatiaceae > SLIM01. Next base: position 16,488 of record SLIM01000147.1, on the reverse strand, counting down.
TTTTTGCTATATGGGGTAGTGCAATACTTATGTGTCATATTGTAGAGTTTGCGATTTCTGGATTGGCCGGGCGTAAGCATGTGTATGCTCAAAATCTAAATAAAGATAGTAATATTTTTTTTGGACTCAATGGCAGCGGAAAAACTTCTTTGTTGAAGGTTTTACACTCCGCGCTGAGTGGCGACACCGAGATCTTGCGTAATGTGCCATTCAAACAAGCCGAGGTGAAACTTTTTTCACCAAGGGAAAACATAAATTTTACTTGTAAAATAGCTCAAGCTCCTCGGCGCAGGCAGGAACGTTTTTATGATTTTCCGGAGATTCTCTTCTCAAGTGACCTTTCGGAGGAGGCCCGACGAGAGCTTTTGTCACTGCATGGAGGGAATCGACAAGCAGAAGTCGCATGGGAAGTGACCCCGGAAACTTGTAAGTCAAAAAATGAGGGGGGCAGAGGGGTTCGTCACGCCTATTTACCGGTTTCACGCCCCTATCTCACAAAACGTTTAGAGCGTCTACCGTTCTCAGAAGAGCAACTCGATTTACTGTTTGCTAAAAAGTTGCAGGATCTATGGGTTCGGTATTCGGCAGAGATGCTGCGTAATATTCAGCGGGTTCAAGAAGATGGGTTGGCGAGCATTTTAAAAACCATCTTGGCAGAAAAAAAGGCGGATGATGTAGCAATAACGGTGATCGATAAGTCCGCTGAAGTGGAGGTGCATGCGGCTTATGAAAAGATGCAAACTTTTTTGCGCCGCCAAAAGAGCGCTGCCGAGATACTGGGTTCTCGCGAACACTTTATGCAGCGTTACGCAGAAGATCCCCGTTTACAGCAGGTTGTGCGTGATATTCATGCGATAGAAAAAGAAATTGAATTGACCGTGCTACCTCGCCAGAATCTGCAAAGGCTTATCCAGAATCTTTTTAGTCATAAACAGATTGAGTTCTCTGATGATGGTATCTTAGTGAAAACCGAGGAGGGAGAATCTCTGGGGTTGCACTTGCTCTCCTCGGGAGAGCGTCAGTTGGTGTTGATTTTGCTGGAAACCTTTCTTGCAGGAGCGGGTGTGGTTCTCATTGACGAGCCGGAAATGTCAATGCACATTGATTGGCAGTTGGCGCTGGTAACGGTGATGCGCCAACTCAACCCTGAAGCGCAATTAATTTTAGCAACCCACTCTCCAGAAATTATGGCAGAAGTGGCTGATGATAAAATCTTCAGGTTGGATGATGAATAGATTGCAGCACTCTGTATCGGCCACTAAGCGGGCGCTGCAAATATCCCGTTATCAACTTTTTGCTTTCGTGGAGGGTACAAGTGATAAGTATTTTTATGGCGAGTTATGTGGTGCGCTGTGTAATGGCGAGACAAGGTATGTCATTTATAGCGCGGCTGAGGCACCGTTTTGCAAAAATGAAATAGAAAATAAGAAATTATCTGGGAAAAGTGGTCTTCTTGAGTTGTTTGGTTGTTTCCAGAGATACGCTCTGCTATCTATCGAGCTAAAAGGAAAAAACAAGGTTGCTGCTTTCTTTTTAGATAAAGATATTGATGATTTTCTTGGTAAAAAAATTGCTTCAGAACATTTGATTTATACAAAATATTACGATATGGAGAGCCATATTTTTATGGATGGCGATATAATAAAAGGGGCGGCTTCCGCTACCAATAAGAGTGCGCAAGAGGTGCGTGAAAATATTCCGGACGCTGACGACTGGATGTATCAAGTCGCCGACCGCTGGAAACAGTACGTAAAGATTTGTTTTTTCGCAGTAAAGAGCGGGGCTGCTACTGGAGAGTACCGCTATGGAAAAGAGCTGCTGCCTAAAATCTTTGACGCAACGTATGAAAATAATTTTCTTTCTGATGCTGTTTACATGGAGTGTTCTGGGTTGATTGATCGGCTATATAAGCAAAAAGAATATGGCTATGTTTTTAAGGGCAAGTGGTATTCTGGCTTATTGGATCGGGAGCTGACCGGTGCGAAAGGCGAGCATGAACAAATTGTTCGCTGTATCCAAGCGACTCTTGATTTTAATGCAGCTTGGACACAACACTTCAAACAGCCGCTAGGGACACTGCTCACCAAGCTACAATAGACGCTTACTCTGCAAGTTTTGTCGGCTTCCTGGATTGCTGCATCTCGAAGCTTGTCAAAGCGTCACCCGAATGACACACCCATCGGTTACAAACAACGTTTTGGTCTCACCAGCTACAGGAGCGCAGAAGATGCAGAAGTTTACCAACGGAGTACCGATGGATGGCGGTAACGGCGACGAACCGCTAAGTAACCCGAGTACTGCCCCCCATTTTCAAGAGGTTCTGGCCGCACGCATAAGCCGCCGCAGCCTGCTGCAAGGCGGTCTTGCCGCCGCACTTGGCGGGCTGTTCGGGGGGAGTGCGGCATTTGCGGCGATGAGCGAGGGGGAGTCGCCGACGACCATCACCCCGGATCGAGTCACGCTTCTCGGTTTTTCGCCGATTCCGGTGAGCCGTGAAGATACCGTCCACGTTCCCCCCGGCTACCGTACCCAAGTGCTGGCCGAGTGGGGGCGCTCCCTGAGCAACCCCGAGCGGCTCTACGCGCTGCCGCTGACCGCTGCCGAACAGGCCGATGCGATTGGCTCCCACCATGACGGAATGCACTTCTTCCCCATCGAAGGGAGCGACCCCCATCACGGCAGCTCCCACAGCGGCCTGCTGGTGATCAATCACGAATATGTCGAACCGCGCTACATGCACGCCAGCGCCGTGGGGCAGCCGCTCAATCGCAACGCGTTTCCCACCGTAACCGGGGAGGGTGGCCATCTGCACCGCCATAGCGCGGAGGTGCTGACCGAAATGGCGGGACACGGGGTCTCGGTGATGCGTATCGAACGCGACCCGGCGGGACGTTGGGTGGTGGTGTCCGACCCGCGCAACCGGCGGATCACCGCTACCACCCCGATGGAGATCGCCGGGCCGGTGCGCGGCTCCGATCGGGTCAAAACCCGCTACAGCCCTGATGGTACCCGCACCCGTGGCACCCTCAATAACTGCGCCCACGGGGTGACTCCTTGGAACACCTACCTCACCTGCGAGGAGAACTGGGCCGGTTACTTTCGTAACCGTGCGCAGAGCGGTGACGACCAGCCGCGTGAACATCGCCGCTACGGGGTGCGTGCCGGTGTCAGTCGCTACGGCTGGGAGCTGGCGGCGGGCGACCCGAACCACAACCATCACCTCTACGCCCGCTTTAATGCGGTCGCCAGCGAGGCGCGGCCCGAGCAGGATTTTCGCAACGAGCCGAATGGCTTCGGTTGGGTGGTAGAGATCGACCCCTTCCGCCCCGAGAGTACCCCGGTCAAGCGGACTCACCTGGGCCGTTTTGCCCATGAGGGGGTGATCTTTCAACCCGCCGTGGAGGGAAAGCCGCTGGTCTGCTACTCCGGGGATGATGCCCGCAACGAGTACATCTATAAGTTTGTCTCGGCCCAGCCCTACCTGCGGGAGAGCGCGGGCGGGCATCTCCTCGACAGCGGCACGCTCTATGTCGCCAAGTTTACCGATGACGGCAGCGGCGAGTGGTTGCCGCTGGTGTGGGGGCAGGGGCCGCTGCAACCGCAGCCGCTCAACCAGGGAGAGGAGCGCGACGGCCACTGCTTTCTGGATCAGGCCGATGTGCTGGTCAACACCCGCCTCGCCGCCGATCTGCTGGGGGCGACCCCGATGGATCGTCCCGAGTGGGGGGCGGTCGATTCGGCAACCGGTCAGGTCTACTTTACCTTGACCAATAACACCTCTCGCACCCAGGATGCGGTTACCGCGGCAAATCCGCGTGCCAATAACCGTTGGGGACAGATTATTCGCTGGCAAGAGGCGGGGGGCGATCCGGCGGCGACCCGTTTTCACTGGGATCTCTTTATCCTTGCCGGGCCAAGCGATGACTCCCGGTTTCAGGGGCAGCCGCTGGATGCGTCACAAATCTTCAATAGCCCGGATGGACTTTGGTTTGATCCCGATGGTCGGCTCTGGATTCAGACCGATATGAGCGAAAGTGTGGTCAATACCGGTGATTGGGCGCAGTTTGGCAATAACCAGATGCTGGCGTGTGACCCGCAGCACGGCGATCTGCGGCGCTTTTTCACCGGGTGCCTGGGGCAGGAGACCACCGGTGTGGTGACCACGCCGGATCAGCGGACGATGTTTGTCAACCAACAGCATCCCGGGGCGACGATTAGCGCAGAGGCGTTCGCCAGCGGCCAGCTTGCCGGTCTCGGCAACTGGCCGCTCGGCGGGAACCACTATGGTCGCTCGGCAACCGTGGTGATCACCAAAGAGGATGGCGGGGTGGTTGGCGGGTAGCCGCGCCCCCTCTCACGAGAGAGTCGTGCCTCAATACTTCACCGAGCAGCCGTAGGGTCGAGTCACCGAATTGGGAATCGGCTCGCCCGCTAGCAGCGCATCGACCGCATCGGCCAGGTAGGGAGTCGCCTTGGGGATATCCGCTGCATTGGCGCTGCGAATGCTATCAATACCGCCCATGTAGACCAAAGTACCGTTACTGTCGATCAGGTACATGTGGGGGGTCACCTTGGCATCGTAGGCACGCCCCATGGTGCCTTCCTCATCTAGCAGTACCGCTGTCGGGGCGGCACTGCGGGTGGTGGTCAACTGATTCGCTTCAGCGGCACTCACATGGCCTTGGGTGCCAGGGGAGGAGGAGATCACCGTCAGCCACGCCACCTCCGCCTCGGTGTAGCGACGTTGCAGGCTCTGCATATTATCACTACTATAGTGCTTAATGACAAAGGGGCAGTCGTGGTTGCTCCACTCCAGCACCAGCGGCTGACCGGCAAACTCCTCCAAGGTACGTACTGCACCGTGGCTATCCACCACCGCAAAATCGGGGGCCGGTTGGCCGATCTGCGGGGCGGCAACCGCCAGCGCGGGGAGCAGCAAGGCAAAAGCCAGTAGAGTATTTTTCATCATCATCAATCTCCTTACAGGTCGGGTTGGGAAAAGGTCGGCTGAAGTGCCGAAAGGACGAGCGCCGGGGTAAGAATCTGCGGCAGCATCTGCCCCTCCTGCCCCGGATGATAAACCACATAGAGCGGCACACCATTGCGCCCATAACTTGCCAGATAATCGGTAATCGCAGCATCACGGCGGGTCCAATCTCCCTTCAGGTAGACCACCCCCTGCGCCGCCAGGGCGCTACGCACCGCCTCGCTCTCCAGCGCCACCCGCTCATTTGCCAGGCAGGTGATGCACCAGTCGGCGGTCATATTGACCAGCACCGTCTCTCCCGCCGCCCGCAACTCCGCCAGCGTTTCCGCACGGTAGGGGCGATAGCCGCTGCTGTGCGGCTTCTCCCCAGTAGCGCTCACACCAGAGGGGGGCAGCGTCGCGGGCAGGTAGAGAGTGGCCAGCGCCAACAGCAGCAGCAGTAGCGCCGAGCCGTTTCTCCAATGGGGATGACGACCGGGAGGCCGCCCCCACAGCCACAGCGCCAGCGCCAGCAGCACCAGCCCCACCGCCACCAGCGCCAGCGCATCGACCCCGCTCTGCCGTCCCAGCACCCACAGCAGCCAAACCACCGTCAGATAGAGCGGAAAGGCCATCGCCTGTTTGAAGGTCTCCATCCAGGGGCCGGGACGCGGCAGGCGACGCGCCAGCGCCGGTGACAGCCCGAGCAGCAGGAACGGCAACGCCATGCCCAGCCCCAGGGTAATAAAGATTAGCATCGCCACCCCGGGCGGCAGCAGCACCGCCGCCCCTAGCGCCGTCCCCATGAACGGCGCAGTGCAGGGGCTAGCCACCACCGTCGCTAGCACCCCGGTAAAGAAGGAACCGCGATAGCCACCGCTACTGGTGAGCCGATCCCCCAGCCCCATCAACTGAGTACCGAAGGCCACCACCCCCGACAGGCTCAGCGCAAGGGCAAAGAGCAGCATCGCCAACAGTCCGACAAACAGCGGCGACTGAAGCTGAAACCCCCAGCCAATCGCCGCCCCGCCGGCCCGTAGCGCCAACAGTAGCGCCGCCACTAGGGCGAAGCTGGCGACCACTCCGAGGGTGTAGGTCAACCCATGCAGCGCCCGCTCGCGCCGCGCCTTGGCCGTCCCTTGGGCGAGACTTAGCGCCTTTAGCGAGAGTACCGGAAAAACACAGGGCATTAGGTTGAGGAGTACCCCTCCAGCCAGGGCCAGCAGCAGAATCCACCACAACGCCAGCACCTGCTTCGGCGGATCGGAGGGCGGTGCGGCCTGCCACTCGCCGCCCGCTAACGCGGTAAGCTGGTAGCCCCGCCCCGCAATCACCGCCACCCCGGTCACCGCCTCGGGGGGACGCTGAAACAGCGAGCTGAGCGGGTAGCGCAACTGCCACTCCCCGGCGCGGTGAACCACTTGCGGCGGTGCGGCGTGGTCGATCAGATCATCGGCATCGGGAAAGAAGTAAGCCTCCTCCGGATGCTCCGCCACCACCTCCTCCGCCTGCCACTGCACCACCAACTCGCGCCCCTCAATCGCAAACTGGGCTGGCCACGCTACCGCTTCCGGCAGTGCGGCGCGGGCCGCACGCCACGCCTCACGCCGCGCCGTATCCCACTGAGTCTTTGCAACAATCGGCAGGTGCAGGGAAAAGTCGGCCTCTCCCGGGATGCACTCCACCTCACACACCAGCCACTCCGCCCGCGCGGCCAGTTCGAGGCTCTCCCCTACTTTCAGAGTAGTTGGTAGTTGCAGCTCACTCAGCAGCCAAGTCTCCCCCTCAAAGCCGTAATTGACCAACGGCCCGAACGGATGGCGCTGCGGGGTCGGCCACACCACCGGCCCGACCGTCACCCCCTCCGGCAGTTGCCACGCAATGCGCGTCTCCAGCCCCGAATCCCCCGGATTGCGCCAGTAGGTGTGCCAGCCGGACTCGGGCAGCAGCCGCAGCGCCACCGTCAACGACTCGCCAGGAGCCACCGCCACCGCCTCCGGCACCAGCTCCACCGCAATGTGGGGGTGGTGCTGCACCCCGGCCACTGCCGACGCAGCGACCAGCAATCCCCACCAGAGGCCAACCACTCCCCGCCAGCGCCACCCCGTGAGCTTCATTCAGATCCCTCTTTAGATAGATATTTGCATAGAGGAGGTTCGACCCCAATGCGCTAGGGGGGTTCCCTGAGTGCCACCGCTCAGGCAAAACGGGGATCGCTCGACCCCAATGCGCTAGGGAGGTTCGAACAGGTTCCCACTTTCTCTCTCCTCTAGCATCGCTACCAATACCCCACGTGCATCTCATACACTCCGCCAAGCACCAAAAACTCCTCCTCGCCGCCCATCCGCTTGGGCAGCAGGTCGGGAAAGTAGACAATTTTTGCGAGCGGAATCACCCCTTCCAGAAGGGTATCGCCAAACTCCCCGGCGCGATCGCGGTTAGCGGTGAAGGAGTTCAGGCTGTTGAGCAGCAAAATGGTACGGTCGTGGTGCGGCAGCGGGAGGAGCTGGTGATCACGCAGGCGGTTAATGCCGCGATAGAGGGTGACGTGCTGGTGGTTGGGATGGCGCTGGTGCAGCTCATACTGGCAGTAGGTGAAGAGCAGGTCGAGCTGCCCCTCTAGGGCGTTGGTGTTGTAGAGTCCCTGGGCGCGGGCGGCGAGGTAGCGGTGGTAGCGCTCGCTGTCGGGATCCTCCAGGGGGCCATCATGGCTGCACGCCAGCAGGCCGAAGCGCGACTCCACCCAGCCTTTGAAGACTGCCCCCTCGCGACCATCGGCGCTAAAGAACCAACCGCGCAGCAGGCGCAGGTAGTCGGCCTTGTGTCGGGTTTCCGACGCTCCCGCCTCCAGTCCCGCCTCTTCGGGGTGGTCGAGGCGGAAGTTTTTGGTCATGTAGTCGCTGAAGCGGGCGGCCCGCTGCGCCGCGCTAGGGAGGGTGGCGAGAGTGCGAAAGAGCGGGCGGTGGAGCGCCCGCACCCCATCGATCTCCAAAGTTGTAGGGTAGTGCTGAAAGGTGAGGCCACCGAGGATGAGCGCCGGTAGATTGCAGCGGTTGATCGGCAGGCGAGCGTGGGGCGGTAGGGTCGGTAGTGGGGCATCGCTCGCTGTAGAAGTGGGCTGCTGCCTGTGTCGGTTGCTACAAAAGGGGAGGGGAGGGGGAGTAGTCATTTCTGCTGGAATCTTAAATAATCAACAACTTATAAATATTCTTCGCAAGTTGGCACAGTGGTTGCAAAGTACTCCGCGACGAAAACGATTTTTTCGTTCCAAAGTTTTAACTGGAACCTGTTTCAAAGGAGAACAAACCATGGCTCTGCGTCAGTGTGCTATTTACGGTAAGGGTGGTATCGGCAAGTCTACCACAACCCAAAATCTCGTTGCGGCCCTTGCCGAGGCCGGTAAGAAGGTGATGATCGTCGGCTGCGACCCGAAGGCCGACTCCACCCGTCTGATTCTTCACTCCAAAGCCCAGACCACGGTGATGCACCTGGCCGCTGAGGCCGGTTCAGTCGAAGATCTGGAGCTGGAAGATGTCCTTTCGGTTGGTTACGCCGGTATTAAGTGCGTCGAGTCGGGCGGTCCTGAGCCGGGTGTCGGTTGCGCCGGTCGCGGGGTCATCACTGCCATCAACTTCCTGGAAGAAGAGGGTGCTTACGACGAAGACCTCGACTTTGTCTTCTACGACGTACTCGGCGACGTGGTCTGCGGCGGCTTTGCGATGCCGATTCGTGAGAACAAGGCCCAGGAGATCTATATTGTGGTCTCCGGTGAGATGATGGCGATGTACGCCGCCAACAACATCGCCAAGGGCATTGTGAAGTACGCCTCCTCCGGGGGTGTCCGCCTGGCCGGTCTGATCTGCAACAGCCGCAACACCGCCCGCGAAGATGAGCTGATTGAAGAGCTGGCGCGTCAGCTCGGTACCCAGATGATCCACTTTGTACCGCGTGATAACGAAGTGCAGCGTGCCGAGATTCGCCGCATGACGGTTATTGAGTACAACCCCAAGGCGAAGCAGGCCGATGAGTATCGCGCCCTGGCCAAAAAGATGATCGACAACAAGATGTTTATTATTCCTACTCCGCTGACCATGGATCAGTTGGAAGAGGTGATGATGAGCTTCGGTATTCTCGACGAAGAGGATGAGAGCATTGTCGGCAAGACCGCCGAGGAGCTGGCTGCTGCGGCGAACGCCTAACGCCTAAGGTATGCAAGCGTGCCCGGAACATCGTTCCGGGCCTGTAGAGGATCCGTTAGCGATGTGTTCACGCAGGAGTGGCCATCGAGGAGAAGAGATATGTCCACAATGACACGCGAAGAGACTCAGGCCCTCATTCAAGAGGTTCTCGAGGTCTATCCCGAAAAGGCCGCTAAAGATCGCGCCAAGCATCTAGCGGCGAATGATCAATCTGTTGAGCAGTCGAAGAAGTGCATCACCTCCAACCGCAAGTCCCTGCCGGGGGTGATGACCATTCGCGGCTGCGCCTACGCCGGCTCCAAGGGGGTCGTGTGGGGGCCGATTAAGGATATGATCCACATCTCCCACGGCCCGGTCGGCTGTGGTCAGTATAGCCGCGCTGGTCGCCGCAACTACTACGTCGGCATGACTGGAGTGAACACCTTCGGCACCATGAACTTCACCTCCGACTTTCAGGAGAAGGATATCGTCTTCGGCGGCGACAAGAAGCTCGACAAGCTGATTAGCGAGATCGACCAGCTCTTTCCGCTGAATAAGGGGATTACGGTGCAGTCCGAATGTCCCATCGGCCTGATCGGCGACGACATTGAGGCGGTGGCGAAGAAGAAGGGGAAGGAGCTGAACAAGCCCGTCGTACCGGTACGCTGTGAGGGCTTTCGCGGCGTCTCTCAGTCGCTCGGCCACCATATCGCCAACGATGCGGTGCGGGACTGGGTACTGCACAACCGTGACAACGACAACAGCTTTGTGTCCACCCCCTACGATGTCACCATCATCGGGGATTACAACATCGGCGGTGATGCCTGGTCCTCACGCACCCTGCTCGAAGAGATGGGGCTGCGGGTGATCGCCCAGTGGTCGGGCGATGGTACCTTGGCGGAGATGGAGAACACCCCCAAGGCCAAGCTCAACCTGCTCCACTGCTACCGCTCGATGAACTACATCTCGCGCCACATGGAAGAGAAGTATGGGATTCCCTGGATGGAGTACAACTTCTTCGGGCCGACCAAGATCGAAGAGTCGCTGCGTGCCATCGCCGCCCGCTTTGATGACAAAATCAAAGCCGGAGCGGAGCGAGTGATCGCCAAGTACAAGCCGCTGATGGAGGAGATCATCGCCAAGTACAAGCCGCGCCTGGAAGGCAAGCGGGTGATGCTCTATGTCGGTGGTCTGCGCCCGCGCCACATCATCGGTGCCTACGAAGATCTCGGCATGGAAGTGGTGGGAACCGGCTACGAGTTCGCCCACAACGACGACTACGACCGCACCATGAAGGAGATGGGGAATGCGACCCTGATCTATGACGATGTCACCGGCTATGAGTTTGAGGAGTTCGTCAAGAAGATCAAGCCCGACCTGATCGGCTCCGGGATTAAGGAGAAGTATATTTTCCAGAAGATGGGCATCCCCTTCCGCCAGATGCACTCCTGGGACTACTCCGGCCCCTACCACGGCTACGACGGCTTCGCCATCTTCGCTCGCGATATGGATATGACGCTCAACAACCCTTGCTGGGGCAAGCTCCAAGCCCCCTGGAAGAAGCAGGCTGCGGAGTCCGCTAGCCAAGCGGCCTGATCGTCATCCAACCACAACCCCGTAGCACTCCCTGCTGCGGGTCGGGGACCGAACAGTTTGCGAGGTCCAACTCATCAGCCTTTTTCTGACCCGTAGTTCGCAGATTGGCGGCGCGGGAGGAGAGTAGAAATGCCACAGTCATCCGAAAATGTCATGCCGAGCTACCCCTTGTTCCGTCAGCCGGAATATAAGGAGACCCTCGCCAACAAACAGGCGCTCTTTGAGGAGCGCGTCCCCGAGGTGAAGATCGACGAGATCTTCCAGTGGAGTACCACCGAAGAGTATCAGCAGCTCAACTTCGCCCGCGAGGCGCTCACCGTTAACCCCGCCAAGGCGTGCCAGCCCCTCGGTGCGGTGCTGGTTGCCCTCGGCTTTGAGAAGTGCCTCCCCTACGTCCACGGTTCCCAGGGGTGCGTCGCCTACTTTCGGACCTACTTCAACCGCCACTTCAAAGAGCCGGTCGCCTGCGTCTCCGACTCCATGACCGAAGATGCTGCGGTGTTTGGTGGCCAGAAGAATATGTTTGATGGTCTGAAGAACGCCAAGGCGCTCTACAAGCCGGAGATGATCATGGTCTCCACCACCTGCATGGCCGAAGTGATCGGTGACGACCTCAACGCCTTCATCGGCAACACCAAGAAAGAGGGGCATATCGAGCAGGACTTCCCGGTTCCCTTCGCCCACACCCCCAGCTTCGTCGGCTCCCACACCACCGGCTGGGACAACATGTTTGAGGGGACGATCCGCTACTTCACCCTCAACTACATGGAGGACAAGAAGGTCGGCTCCAACGGCAAGCTGAACATCGTGCCGGGCTTTGAGACCTACTTGGGCAACTACCGGGTGATGAAGCGGATGATGGCCGAAATGGGGGTTGAAGCGACCCTGCTGTGCGACCCCTCCGAGGTACTCGACACCCCGGCGGATGGGGAGTTTCGGATGTATGCTGGCGGCACCACCATCGCCGAGGTGAAGGATGCCCCGAACGCCATCGACACCCTGCTGTTGCAGCCTTGGCAGCTCTCCAAGAGCAAAAAGTACATCAAGACCACCTGGAAGCACGAGGCCAGCGAAATCAATATCCCGATGGGGCTGGAGTGGACTGACGAGCTGCTGATGAAGGTCTCCGAGCTGACCGGCAAGCCGATTCCCGACTCGCTGACTCTGGAGCGTGGCCGTCTGGTCGATATGATGACCGACTCCCACTCCTGGCTGCACGGCAAGCGCTTTGCCGTCTACGGCGATGCCGACTTCGCCATGGGCATGACCAAGTTCCTGCTAGAGCTGGGGGCCGAGCCGACCGACGTACTGGTCAACTCTGCCAACAAACGCTGGATGAAGGCGCTGAAGAAGATCTGCGAGGAGTCGCCCTATGGACAGAAGACCCAGATCCATATTAGCAAGGATCTCTGGCACTTCCGCTCGCTGATGTTCACCAATAAGCCGGACTTTATGATTGGTAACAGCTACGGCAAGTTCATTCAGCGCGACACCCTGCAGAAGGGCAAGGAGTTTGAGGTGCCGCTGATCCGCATCGGCTTCCCGATCTTCGACCGCCACCACCTGCACCGGATGACTACCCTGGGTTATGAGGGAAGTATGTATATCCTCACCACCCTGGTCAACTCGGTACTGGAGCGGCTCGACGAAGAGACGCGCGGCATGGGGACTACTGACTTCAACTACGACCTGGTTCGCTAAAGGGACTATAGCGGGTGCAGGGTAGGGTCTGAGATCCCCCTGCATCCGCTCTGCCCAAGGAGATTCTGATGCCCAAAGTGATGCTCCGCTACTCCGATAGCGGCAAGCTCCTCTTCTATATCGCCAAAAAGGATCAAGAGGAGGAGATTGCAAAGGTCGAGCAGGATGATGATAATGCGTGGGGGGGGGCAGTGGAACTGACCGATGGGAGTAAATACTACATCGACCCAATCAGCCCACCCCCTAAGTTCCCGACAACCCTGAGTTTCAAAAAGGCCTGAGGCCTGGGAGATTGCAGCCATGGCAATGAAGATTGATCGTAATGTGTGTACCGCCTGCGGCGACTGTGAACCAGAGTGCCCAACCCAGGCGATTATGCCCTTCAAGGGGGTCTACGCCATCGACCCGGAGAAGTGTACCGAGTGTGAGGGGGAATCCGACAACCCTAAGTGTCTCGAAGTCTGCATGGAAGACGACTGCATTCTTCCGGCTTAGAGATTCGAGATTCGAGGTTCTAGGTTCTAGGTTCTAGGTTCGAGATGCGAGGTGCGAGGTGCGAGGTGCGAGGTGCGAGATTCTAGGTTCGAGATACTAGAGCCTAGAGCCTCGCACCTAGAGTCTCCGAACCTAGAGCCTCGAACCTCGCGCCTAGAGCCTCGAACCTTCGAACCTAGAGCCTCGAACCTCGCGCCTAGAGCCTCGCACCTAGAGCCTCGAACCTCGAACCTAGAGCCTCGAACCTCGCGCCTCGAACCTCGAACCTATTCAAGAAAGAGATATTCGCCATGACCGCTTCCGCCCTCTCTGAAAAGATCGCCCTGCGCATCGGCCTTGCGGCGCGGATGCTGCCCGATACCGACCCCGCCCGACTGCTCAAAGTGCTGGCGGATGCTGTCGGCCTCCCTCCGACCGAAGAGAGTTTGAGTGGACTCAAGCTCAAGCTCTTTAAGGCCGCCGCCGATGGTGAGCTAGCGGAGATCGACAGCGACGCCCTCAAGGCCGCGCTCGCAGTACTCAAAGGCGAGGCCGAGCCGGAGATCGCCGATGCCCCCGAACCGCAGCCCTACCAAGAGGGCGACATGCCCGGCTCAATCCGCATCGCCTGCGCCTCCAACAGCAACGAAGAACTCGATGGCCACTTCGGCAGTTGCCGCCGCTTTCTGATCTATCAAGTCAGCGCCAGCGAAGCCCGCCTCATCGATGTACGCCGCATCCTCTCGCCGGACGACTCCCACGATCAGGAGAAAAACGACTACCGCGCCGAGCTGATCAACGACTGCGCCATACTCTTCGTCAACTCCATCGGTGGACCCGCCGCCGCCAAGGTGGTCAAGCGCGATATCCACCCGATCAAAAGCCCCACCGCAGAACCGGCCCGGGTCAAGCTCGAAGAGCTGCGCACCATCCTTGCAGGCACCCCGCCGCCGTGGCTGGCGCGAATTATGGGAGAGCAGGCGCAGACCACGGAACGCTTTAGAACCCGCGAGGAGGAGGAGGGATGATCACCCGCGAGATTCTCGATCAGGTCGCCGCTACCGTGCGCAGTAACTCCCCCGATGAAGGGTGCATAGCCGGCCTGCGTAAACAGTTCGGTACGCTGCACTTCACCTACTGCATGGACGATGACATCCCCTACGGACTTCGGCCCGTAGTGAGCGAACCCGGCTTTAAGCTCTACCTGGTGGATGGTCGCGGCCACTGCATGAGCTTCACCAGCCAGGCCGAGTACGCCACCGGCCTAGTGGTTGCCGAGTGTGACAGCGATAGCGATAGCGAGGAGGAGGCACCGTGATCGAGTTCGACCACGACACCATCGCCGCCTGCTGCACCGCCACCCCTCCCGATAGCGACGGCAGCGCACTGGTCAACGCCATCGCCCACTGCTGCGCCGCCCCGGAGCTGAAACTCGCGCTGGTACGCGGCGGTTGGCACCGTCTCGGTGGCGTGGTCGATGGCGACTACCGACCGATTGCCGAACACCTGCTACAGTGGGCCGAAGAGGAGTCCCAAGGTGATCTTGAAGATCTGGTCTTGCGCTATATCGACGCTGGCTACTTCGCCACCCGCATTCGTGGCAAAACCCACTACCTGACCCTTAGTACCGGCCCCGAACCTTACGACTTCATTCAGATTGAGGTCGAAGAGCTACAGGAAGAGGTCGAACGCATCCTCATCGACCGCGACTGGTACCCCGAAGACCTCGAAGAGTTTGTTGCCCCGATGGCCAACTTCCCGCGCATCGACCCCGAACCGATCGCCCCACCCCGCTACCACCTGCGCCGTATCTTCACCGCCCATCAACTGCTCGCCACCCAGCGCCTTCAGCACCCGCCGCAGTACCAGAATATGACGCGATTTGGAAGCGAATGGAGCCACAGCAGCGCTAGCCACCACCCTCTCTGTCACCACTGGGTCATCGCCGTGCGCGAGTCGATTGATGCCGAAGGCGATGCCCGCTACGCCCTGCGTCCGATCCCCACCCACGACGCTCCCCCCTATACCCGGAAACCGCTTCCCGAAACCCTCTTCGGTGCAGAACTGGCCAACCTGCTCACCACCATCGATCGCGAAGCGGGCCACCCCTTCGCCTGGTACTTTCTGATGCTCGGCAGCGCCATGGTTACCCACCAACTCGGCGACCGCGTCCTGCTCGACCACCTCAACGACTACAGCTACCTCCCCCAACGCGACCTTCAAGTCCTCACAAGCTGGCACCAAAAACCATATAGTGTTTGAGGTTCGAGGTTCGAGATTCGAGGTTCTAGGTTCGAGATTCTAGGTTCTAGGTTCGAGGTTCTAGGTTCGAGGTTCTAGGTTTTAGTACGGTAGTGTCGAAGTAACAAAAACAGGGCGACCTACGGGTGAAAACGTGCTGCGTCGCCCTTCACCCCTACGAACTAACGCCTCGCACCTCGCACCTCACCCCTCGCACCTCGCGCCTCGCGCCTCGCCCCTCGCGCCTCGCCCCTCGCCCCTCGCATCTCGCGCCTCGCATCTCGCATCTCGCGCCTCGCATCTCACCCCTCGCACCTCGCGCCTCGCATCTCGCATCTCCCATTGCATTCCGCTTTGTTTTCGCTATAATCACTCTCCGGTACACTCCTTGCGATCCCTATGCTGAAGGAATAATAAGTGAAAATTAAAGATCTACCGGAAGATGAGCGGCCTCGTGAAAAACTGATGCGGCGCGGTGCTGTGGCCCTTTCCAACGCCGAGCTACTGGCAATTTTTTTGCGCACCGGGATTCCGGGCAAATCGGCCATTGACCTAGCACATGATCTGTTAAACGACTTCGGTAGTCTACGTGCGCTGATGGCTGCTGACCAGAAGCGCTTTTGTCAAGCGCAAGGGCTGGGGGAGGCGAAGTTTGCCCAAGTGCAGGCCGTGATTGAGATGGTGCGCCGCTACCTAGAGGAGGAGATCAAACGTCCTGATCAACTGACCAGTCCCGAGCAGACCAAAAACTACCTTCGCGCCAAGCTACGCGGCGCTCCCAACGAGATCTTCGCCTGCATCTTCCTCGACAACCGCCACCGCGTTATCACCTACGAAGAGCTGTTTCACGGCACCATTGATGGGGCCAGTGTTTACCCAAGGGTGGTAGTACAACGGGCGCTGCAACACAACGCCGCCGCACTCATTCTCGCCCACAACCACCCCTCCGGGGTGACCGAACCGAGCAACGCCGATCAAGCGATCACCCGACGGCTGAAAGATGCCCTTGCGATGGTGGATATTCGGGTTCTCGACCACATGATCATTGGCGACAGTGTCACCTCCATGGCGGAACTTGGGATGGTTTGAGGGGCGAGAGGTGAGATTCGAGCCTCTCACCCCCCGACGCGAACCGGCTGAAGCCTCAACTGACAAAAAACTGCAAAAATACATGGCTGAAAACACTTCATAATCAGAGTATTGCAAAGTAAAAGGTATTCAGTTGGGAAGCCACCCGGCTACCCCTCATCTGCGATTTATGGTACTTTATCCCCACACCGATGGCCAAAAACCCTATTGAAAGAGGATGACATGTCTCTGCAACGATCCGAT
>SLIM01000119.1 GCA_007135625.1 Gammaproteobacteria bacterium | reverse complement strand
GGCAACCCCCATGCACACCAACTACGCCGTAATCGGCAACCCCATTACCCACAGCAAATCACCTGACATTCACGCCGCTTTCGCCCGCGAGACTGGGGAGGCGGTGCGCTACGGTCGCATCCTAGGAGAGGCGGCGACCTTTGCCCAGCAGGTGCGCGAGTTTTTCGCCCATGGCGGGCGGGGTCTAAATATCACCGTTCCCTTTAAGGAGCTAGCCTGGCCGTTGTGCGACCAGCGCTCGCCACGCGCCGAGCGGGCGGGGGCGGTCAACACCCTGCTGCTTGCTGCCGACGGTACGCTGCATGGCGAAAATACCGATGGAATCGGGTTAGTGCGTGATCTGCACCACAACCACGGCTGTCCACTGCGCGGGATGCGCATTCTGCTGCTGGGTGCCGGGGGGGCGGCGCGGGGAGTGATCGCCCCGCTGCTGGAGGCGGCCCCGGCGCAGCTCACGATTGCCAACCGCACGGCAGAGAAAGCGGTAACTCTCGCTGCCGCCTATCGCGAGCTGGGAGCGGTCAGCGGCTGTGGTCTGGAAGCGTTAACCGGTGAGCGGTTTGATCTGGTGATCCATGCGACCGCCGCCGGGCTGGGGAATCAGGTGCCGACTCTCCCCGCTGGCGTGCTGGTTCCTGGCGGTTGGAGCTACGATCTGATGTATGGGGATCGCCCCACTGCCTTTGTTCGCTGGGGAGAGGAGCAGGGGGCCGGTCACGCCCTGGATGGTCTGGGGATGCTGGTGGAGCAGGCCGCTGAGGCCTTTTGGCTATGGCGCGGGATACGCCCGCAGACCGCGCCGGTAATCGCGGCGCTACGCAGTGGGAAAGCGGGTTGATTCTGCTAGCCCACGAATTGCGGCGATGCCGTGGCCGCCGTGCTGGCGGGCGATGGTGAGATGGTCTCGCGTCATCCCTCCCAAAGCGTAGACCGGGAGCGGTAGATCACGCACCATGCGGGCGAAGCGTCGCCAGCCGAGTGGCGTGGCGTGGGGGTGGCTGGCGGTGGCGAGAACCGGGGAGAGGAGCGCAAAATCGACCCCTAGCGCCAGCGCCTGTTTCAATTCACGCGGAGTATGGCAAGAGGCCCCAACCCAGTAGTTCGCCGGGAGGGGGCGCTCGGAGAGCGTCAGCAGCCGCCAAGCGGGGAGGTGAATACCGTCGGCAGCGCTGGCAGTAACCAGGTGGGGCGGGGCATTGAGCAGCAGGCGGGCGTGGTAGCGGTGGCAGAGTTGGCGGGCCTGCTGCGCAAGGGCGAGCAGGCGCTCTTCAGCAACCCCCGGAGCGCGTACCTGCACCAGCCGAATGCCGCGCTGAAGCGCCCGCTCCAGCGCCACCAGCGGCGGCTCGCAGAGCAGATCGTCGAGGGCGGTAATCAAGTAGTGGGGCGGCAGGCGCAGCGCAGTAATGAGCGGGCGGTTGGCACTCGGCATTGGGTAGTGCACAAGCTGCTCAGGAGTGACCCAGCGCAGCGGCTGTCCCTGCTGCGGGCAGGCTTTTCCGTGGTAGCGGTCAACGCTAAAGAGGTGCAGGATGCGACGCAGGCCGTTGGCGCGGTAGGCGAGGCGGAGCAGCGGTTGCGGGGTCGCGGGGAGAATCGCCAGCTCCTCGTAGAGTTCACGCCGCAGGGTCTCTTCGATTGGCTCCCCCGGCTCCTGTTTGCCACCCGGAAACTCCCACAATCCCCCCTGATCGACCCCGCTCGGGCGTTGGGTGAGGAGCAGCCGCCCCTGGTGGTCTCGAATCGCCGCAAGCGCGACCGCTTGGCCGGTTCGCTGCATCACCGCCGGTTACTCCTCCTCGTCCGCAGGATCGGCGACCTCGGCGAAGAGGTCGTGGTGATCGTGTCCGACCACCTCGACCTCAATCAGATCTCCCGGCTCCAGCTCCCAACTGCCATTCACCACCACCACCCCATCGACCTCCGGGGCCTCCGCCGCAGAGCGGGTGATCAGGTGCTGCGCATGGACCTCATCGACCAGCACCAGCAGCCGTTGACCGACCCGGCGCTGCAAGCGCTGAAAACTGATCTGCTGCTGCCGCTCCATCAACTGCTGCTGCCGCTCCTGCTTGAGCGACTCGGGAAGCTGGTCGGCGAACTGCTGGGCAGCGGCCCCGTTGATGTTGGAGTAGCAAAAGCAGCCGACCCGATCCAACTGCGCTGCGTCGAGAAACGCCAGCAGCGCCGCAAAATCCTCGTCGCGCTCGCCCGGAAAACCGACAATAAAGCTACTGCGCAGCGTGAGGTCGGGGCAGATCTGCCGCCAGCGGGCGATGCGCTCCAGCATCTGCTCGGCGGCAGCGGGCCGCCCCATGGCGCGTAAAATCTGCGGCTGAACGTGCTGCAACGGAATGTCGAGGTAGGGGAGAATCGCCCCCTCGGCCATCAGCGGCAGCAGTTCATCCAGCACTTTATAGGGATAGAGATAGTGGAGGCGAATCCAGATCCCCAATTCAGCGAGGGCGGTGGCCAGATCGAGCAGCCGGGTGCGCAGCGGCCGCCCCTGCCAAATCGCCGGACGGTGGCGTAGATCCTGCCCATAGGCGGCGGTATCCTGGGAGACCACCAGCAGCTCGCGCACCCCGTCGGCGGCTAGCCGTTCGGCCTGCAGCAGAATCTCATCGAGCGGACGGCTGACCAGATCGCCGCGCAGTTGCGGAATGATGCAGAAGCTGCACCGGTGGCTGCACCCTTCGGCGATTTTAAGGTAGGCGTAGTGGCGCGGAGTGAGGCGGACTTCGCCGGGAGCAACCAAGCCCGCCGGATGGCGGGGGGGCGGCAAGTGGTGGTGGAGCGCGGTCATCACCTCGGCGTAGGCGTGAGCGCCGCTAATCGCCAGCACCTCGGGGAAGCGCTCGCGAATCTGCTCCGCCCGCGCGCCCAGACAGCCGGTGACGATCACCCGGCCATTCTCCGCAAGCGCCTCGCCGATGCTCTCCAGGGACTCCTCTACCGCGCTCTCGATGAAGCCACAGGTGTTGATAATCACCAGATCGGAACTCTCATACTGCGCACTCAGGGTATACCCCTCCGCACGAATTTGGGTCAGGATACGCTCGGAATCGACCAGGTTCTTGGGACACCCCAGGCTGATAAAACCGACAGTTGGCGAAGATTGTAGCATAGAAAACTCTTTCCGCATCACTCCCACTCCTCCATCCCCTTAGCCAAACGAATAATCTGCTCAATCTCAAACTGACGAACCAGGGTAGCAAGCTGCTGCGAGAAGTTCGGGGCATCATTAAGCTCCTCGGCAAAACGTCCAAGACCGAGAATATCGCCTCTTTTAGCGAGATAGACAAAGCGTTCGCGCTGCTCCGGGGTGAGCGGCTCAAGGGCTGGCTGCTCGCCATCGCCCGAATTGAGTGGCTGATAGTTCAGTTTCAAGGGGAGCAGATCGGCGAGGGTCTGAAGCAGCTCTTCGAGCTGCACCGGTTTATTGAGATGGGCGTTACAACCGGCCTGCCGGGTGGCGGCGTGATCCTCCGAATAGGCGGCTGCGGTGAGGGCAACAATCGGGGTATCGACCCCTTGACTGCGCAGAGTGCGGGTGGCGGTCAGGCCATCCATACGCGGCATTCGCAGATCCATTAAAATGAGATCAAATTGGGTGGCCGCGACCTGCTCCAGACAGCAGTCGCCATCCTCCGCCTCGCTGACGCGAAAAGCCAGGGACTCCAGCAGCAGGCGCAATACCTGTCGATTATCGCCATTATCATCAACAATCAGCAGGTGAAACGCCCCCTCCCCGGCACTTCGGCAGTAGCCGATCACCTCACGCTCATACTGGGGTTCTGCGCTAGCCCCACGCACCACCTGCATCGGGATCTCGGCGCGAAAGGTACTCCCCTGACCAAGGGTACTGGTCACCGAGAGAGTCCCCTCCATAACCTCCAGTAGCCGCATGGTAATGGTGAGGCCTAAGCCGGTTCCCTGAAGTTTAAGATGGCCACTACCGCTCTGTCGGAAGGGTTCAAAAATGGCACTCAGCTCCTCCTCGCTAATGCCGATACCGGTATCGGCGACCTCAATCAGCAGCTTTCCATGAGCAAAACCGGTACGCAGCGTAACTGTGCCATGCTCGGTAAATTTGACGGCATTGCCGAGAAGATTGATCACCACCTGACGCAGTCGCTTTTCGTCGCCAAACAGGGTATCGGGAAGCGGCGAGAGCGACTCCTCGCGAAACTCGACCCCCTTGCCCTGGGCGCGAATCCGAAACATCTGCACAATCTCCCGAAAGAAACCGCCACAGCCCCACTCGGCAGGAAAGAGTTCAAAGCGTCCAGCCTCGATCTTGGAGAGATCGAGAATATCGTTAATTAGGGTCAGCAGGTAGTCGCCGCCCTTATGGATACTGCGAGCATGTTCACGCTGCGGCTCGTTGAGCAGTGGATCGCGGGCGAGAATCTGGGCAAAGCCAAGGATTGCGTTGAGCGGGGTGCGTAGCTCATGGCTCATGTTGGCGAGAAAAGCGCTCTTTGCCCGATTTGCCGCCTCGGCCTGCTCCTTGGCCTCGCGCAAAGAGCGCTCCAGGAGTGTCCGCTCCTCCAGCTCGCGCAGCAGCTCGCGTTGCAAGCGGGAGAGTTCGAGCTGCCGTCCGACCCGAGCCAGCACCTCTTCCGGGCGAAAAGGTTTGGCGATATAGTCCACCGCGCCAAGGCGCAGGGCGCGAACGATAGCCTCGTTATCGTCGAGGGCGCTAATAAAGATTACCGGAACCTCCGCCGTGGGGGGGTACTCGCGCAGTCGCCGATAGAGTTCAAAGCCATCGACATCGGGCATCATAATATCCAGCAGGATAAGGTCGGGAATCTGGTGGCGCAGACGCACAAAGGTACTTTCGGCATCCTGCGCAGGAATGACGTGATGCCCCGCTCCCCGAAGAGTGCGAAACAATACCTGAAGATTCACCAAATTATCATCCACGATAAGAAGATGGCCTGGAATCGCCTCAGCGGTCACCGGCATGGTTACTGCCCTCCTCGTACTGTTGCAACAGTGTAGCGAGTTGATCGAGGCGCAAACTCTCAATCAACTGAAGTGCCCAGCGGTTAAACGCAGGGTAACTATCCTCTAGGGTATTGGCGTACTCGATGAGCGCCTCGACATCACCCACTTGACACAAGTCAATTAGATGGGAGAGCTGCGACAGCGGTGGAACCGGCTGGTTACGACTGGGGATCGGCTCATGCGCACCGCCAACAAACTCCTCACGCCAAGGAGTTGCCGCCTCCGTGGTGACCGGAATTGCGACCCGCACCTGCGTCCCCTGCGCCTGCTGCGGAGGGGGTAGGAGGGGAGTACCGAGTTGGTTCCACTCGCCACCCGGAGTCTTGCTAATGAGTGCCAACTCCCCCCCCATGCGCAACACTAAGGCCTGGCAGAGTGGCAACCCCAATCCAAAACCCTCACGTCGAAACTCATTATGGGCCTTATAGAAGGGATCCAGCAAGTGGCCCATATCCAGTGGCGAGATACCGGGGCCGCTATCACTGACCAGAAACTCCAGAGTCAAGCGTTGGAGTTCCAAGGGATGGGCATGGATGACCAGCTCAATACCTCCCTGCGTGGTAAGTTTTAGGGCGTTATCGAACAGAATCTCCAAAATCTGTTGCACCCGCTCGCCATCGGCCTCAATCCGCTCCGGCAGCGCACTACAGCGAAAGCGAAAAGAGAGGCCATGATCGGCACAGCGCTGATAATACTCCTGCTGTAGCTCCTGCAGATAGTCGGCGACCTTCCACTCGCCAACACGTAGCCGCAAACCACCGCTCTCCAGCTCACTAATATCCAGCACCTGATTAATCATCTTCAGCAGATGGTCGGCACTGCGATGAATCACCACCATCGCATCCCGCTGTTCCGACGGGAGTGCGGGGTGCTGCTCCAGCATCCAGGAGTACGCCATGATGCTATGCAGCGGAGTGCGTAACTCGTAGCTCATATTGGCCAGAAAGTGGCTCTTCGTCCGGTAGGCCTGTTCACTCTCCAGCTTCGCTTGGCGCAGCGCCTCCTCGGCCTGCTTACGCAGGGTGATATTCTCCTGAATCGACAAATAGTGGGTCACCTCCCCCCGCTCATTACGCACCGCACTCATATTGACTGAATCCCAATAGAGGGAGCCATTTTTGTGGCGGTTAGCAATCTCCCCCTGCCAATGCCCACGGTCGAGCAGTTGCCGCCAGATTTCTTGATAAAACTCCGGGGGGTGGCATCCCGACTTCAGCAGCCTCGGAGTCTGCCCGACGATCTCCTTGGCGCAGTAGCCGGAGACCTTCTCAAAAGCGGGGTTAACAAACTCAATCTTCCCCTCGTGATCGGTGATCAGCACCGCATTAGCGCTCTGCTCCACCGCCCGCGACAACATCCGAATCCGCTCCTGGATCTGCAGCCGCTCGGTGATGTCCAGCACCATCCCGCAGGAGCGCACTACCCGCCCCGCATGATCACGCTCATGGATGCAGCGCTCCAGCAAGTGGCGCACCTCGCCGGTATCGCGCCGCACGATGCGATGCTCCAGCTCATAACCGGGAAGATCGGAGTTGAGAGAATCCTGGTAGTTGCGATCCACCGTCTCGCGATCCTCGGGGTGGACCATCTCCAGAAACGCTTCATAGGTAAGACTCTGCTGGGTACCGCTAGGCAGCCCAAAGATGCGGCACACCTGCTCCGACCAGACCAGCTCCCCGGCGGTGTGGTTCAGCTCCCAACTGCCGAGCTGGGCGATCTGCTGGGCGCGTTGCAGCCGCTCCTCGCTGGCCTGCAAGCGCTCCTCGAACTGCTTGCGCTCGCTAATGTCGAGCAGGGTAAGTACCACCCCATCGACTCGGTTATCACTCAACAAATAGGGGGCAAGGCGCAGAATATACCAGCGCCCGCTCTCACTGCGGATTTCGCGATCCCGAATCTGCGCATCGTGCAACGCCCGCTGCATGAGATCACTCAACTCTGCAATTTGAAGAGTATGCCGAATCTCCGCAAAGGGGCGCCCCACATCGCTCTCGCGCAGGTAGATCTCATCGCGCACCGCCGGGGTAAAGCTGCGCACACTGCCCTGACGATCAAGGAAGACACTACCGACCCGTGAGCTGCGCAACAGATTCGCGTGGGTCTCATTCAGCTCTACCAACTCCTGAATTTTATGCTGATGCTCGCTGTTGACGGTGATCAGCTCCTCGTTGACCGCCTGTAGCTCCTCGTTGGTCGCCTGCAACTCCTCGTTACTGGCGAGTAGCTCCTCATTGGTCGATTGCAGCTCCTCGTTGGAGGTCTCCAGCTCCTCAATAGTCGCCTGCAAAGTCTCGCGAGTATAGGCCAACTCGCGCTCCAGCTCCTCGATATGCTGGCGGGTATCGGCGGAGACCTCTATCGTCGCCACCTCCTCACTGCTACGTTGCGGCACCGCCTCCTCGCGCATGGTGAGCAGCAGCAGTTGAGCGCCGCTATGCTTCTTGCCGAGCGGCTCCAGCACAATCTCCAGCGGCAGCTCCCCCCGCTCTCCTCCCCCATCGAAGGTCTTATAGATTACGGTGCGGTTCTGCTTAAGAGCATTGACCACCGCCGAGCGAACCAGCGCGGCGACACTCTCGGGGAGCATACGCAGCAGATTAAAGTCAGGGGTGCCGTGGATGTGCAGATAGCGCGATGCCTGGCGGCTAATGTAAAGGGCATCAAGGTGATCATTGATCAACACGCAGGGGGGGAGCAGCCGCTCCACCACCAGCCCTTGCAGATAGTCCCCCACCTGGCGCGAGAATCCGCGTCCGGCACTAACGGGAATGACCGACGGCGGGCTAGACTCCAGGAGGGGTGCCGCTCCCCTTCCGCGCCCCACCTCCTCGTGCATTGTCCCCAACTGGGGGGCAACACCGGGACGGGTCTGGTAGAGGCGGTGGCGGCGGTCGATACAGGTAAAGACCGTCTCATAATCGCCAATGCTCTCACTTTCGCCGAGCAGCAGAAACCCAGGCTGGCGCAGCGCAAAGTGAAACAGCCCAAGAATCCGCCCCTGAATCTCTGAACGCAAATAGATAAAGAGGTTGCGACAGGAGATCAGATCCAGACGGTTAAAGGGGGGACTACGGGTCAGATCGTGGCGGGCGAAGACCACCATCCGGCGCAGGCGCGGGATTACGGTAAAGTGTCCCTCTTGGTCGTTACGCACAAAATAGCGGGCGAGCAGGTCGGCCTCAATATCGGCGGCAATTCCCTCGGGATAGACGCCGGCGGCGGCAATGCCGAGGGCGTGCTGATCGATGTCGGTCGCGAAGATCTTCACCTCGCGGGAGTCTTGGTGCTTCACCTTGTACTCGGCGCACAACATCGCCAGGGTATAGGCCTCCTCCCCGGTGGAGCAGCCCGCAACCCAGACCCGCACCGACTCCTCGTCGCGCCGTGCCGCGAAGATCTGCGGGATCACCTGCTGCTGCAAAGCGGCGAAGGTCTCGGGGTCGCGAAAGAACTTGGTCACCCCAATCAATAGCTCGTGAAAAAAGGTCTCCTTCTCCGCATCGGAACCCTGCAATAGCGTCAAATACTCGGCAACATCGCGGCATTGACGGATCCCTGCACGCCGCTCTACCCGGCGCAGGATGGTGCTTGGTTTGTACTGGTGAAAATCGACCTCGGCGTGCTCCTTAATCAGGTCCAGAATGCGGTGAATCTCACTCCCTCCATCCCGCCCTTGAGCGGGATCCCGCCCCTCTTGGTCGAGCTGCTGCCAGTCGATACCGGGATGGCGCACCACATTAATCAGCGCCTCGCCGATCTCCTCTGGCGGCAAAATAAAATCAGCCAGCCCGGTGTTAATCGCGCTGGCCGGCATTCCATCAAACTTAGCGGTATTGGCCCGTTGCACCACCACCATGCCGTCGCTCTCTTTAATCGAACGAATCCCCCGGCTGCCGTCGCTGCCGGTTCCCGACAGCACCACCCCAATCGCCCGCTCACGCTGGTCGAGCGCCAGCGAGTGGAAAAAGGTGTCAATCGGCAGGGAGAGACCACGCTGCACCCCCTTCTCACTCAACGAGAGGCAACCGCCATTAATCGCCATATTCTTCTTTGGGGGAATCAGGTAGACATGGTTCGGCTCCACCCGCACCCGATCCGCCGCCTCGCGCACTGGCATGGTGGTGAACTTGGAGAGGATCTCCGCCATCATGCTCTTGTAATCAGGGGAGAGGTGCTGGATAATCACAAAGGCCAAGCCGGAGTTGGCCGGCAGCGGCTGGAAGAAACGCTCCAATGCCTCCAGTCCACCGGCAGAGGCACCAATACCAACAACATAAAAGGGAGAGTCCACGACAGCAGGGGGGTGTGACATGATCCGCAATACCGAGATTTAGTTTATAATGATGAGGTGAAACGGGTGATTATAGCACCGAAGCTAGCGGACAAAAAGTAAAAAAGCGACAGAACAACGCATCTAAAGATGAGCGGTTATTGTGTCAAATGGCACATTCTGGGACGCTCAACGCCCCCAGTGGCGCACAACGATGGGAGGCGCATTGAGCCGACCCGAGCGGCTTGGTACAACAGCGAACGATGCGACACACCGCACCGGTAGCCGACCCCATTCCGTGAATCCATCAGGAGCTAAAACCCATGCAGCACCCCCCTACGCGCCGCCACATTCCACTCCTCTC
>SLIM01000264.1 GCA_007135625.1 Gammaproteobacteria bacterium | reverse complement strand
CCCACACCTCCAGCGGCTCCAGCAACCCGCGCTCCACCTGATCCGCAAACAGCGGAATCGCCGTCTCCGGCCACACCACCAACTGCACCCCCTCCAGCGGCAACGTCAAAGCCAAATAGTGATCAATAATCCGCTTCTGCTCACCCGGCTCCCACTTCCGCTCCTGCGCGATATTGCCCTGCACCAGCGCCACCCGCAACCGCTCCCCCGCACTCTCACTCCAAGCATGGGAAGCCAACCCCGCCGCCACCAGATAGAGCAGAACACCCAGCCCCCCCACCGCCACCAACCGCCGCCGCCAACCCACTCCCGGCAACCACGCCAGCGCCCCGGCCAAAGTCACCACCGCCCAACTCACCCCCAACACCCCCACCACCGGAGCCAGACCAGCCAACGGAGTGTCGATCTGCGAATAGCCAAGAGAGAGCCAAGGAAAACCCGTAAACAACCAACCGCGCAGCCACTCCACCCCCACCCACAACCCCGGCAACAGCAGCAGCAGGGCATAGCCACGCGGCACCCCCGCCGCCAAGCGGCCAAACAGCCACCCCAACAGCGCATAGTAAAGCGCCACCACCAGCACAAACAGCAGCGTAGCCAACGCCGCCAGAGGGGGAGTCACCCCCCCAAACAGGTCGATCGAGATATACATCCAGGAGACCCCGGCCCCCATCAACCCGACCCCAAACCACCACCCGACCCACCCCGCCTGACGCGGCGTACCCGCCAACCAGAGAGCCGCCAGCAGCGCCACCGTCAGCAGCGGCACCCAAGCCAGGCCAAACGGAGCAAAACCCAACACCGTCGCCACCCCCGCCAGCAGCGCCGCCCCCGAGCGCTGACCCGAAGTGAGGGCGCTTACCCGCACCCGCTCCAGCACAGCGGCCACCCCCGCAACCCCCTAAAGCGCCGCTACCCGCCTCGCCTCACACAAGCTCCCCCTCCAGCACCTGCTCCGACTCCGGCACCTTACGAAAAACCAGCACATCCCCCTCCACCGCAACATCAATCACATCCCCCGGCGCAAACTGCCCCCCCAAAATCTGCTGCGCCAGCGGATTCTCCACCCGCTGCTGAATCGCCCGCTTCAACGGTCTAGCCCCATAGACCGGGTCAAACCCCGCCTCACCCAGCGTATCGAGCGCCGCCTCGCTAATCTGAAGCTGCATCTCACGCTCCGCCAAGCGCTTGCGCAAATGGGCAATCTGCAAGGTCGCAATCGCCCGAATCTGCGCCCGCTGCAACGGATGGAACACCACA
The DNA here is from genome assembly GCA_007135625.1 of Gammaproteobacteria bacterium. Classification (GTDB taxonomy): domain Bacteria; phylum Pseudomonadota; class Gammaproteobacteria; order Chromatiales; family Chromatiaceae; genus SLIM01. The sequence continues at coordinate 8,391 of SLIM01000264.1, read as the reverse complement.
ATATCATCCAAACGATTAATAAACTCAGGGCGAAAATGCTGCCCGACAATCTCCATGACCGCGCCCTTCATCCGCTCATACTGCTCCTCCCCCGCCAACTCCTGAATCAACTGGCTACCGAGATTTGAAGTCATCACAATCACCGTATTACGAAAATCGACAGTACGCCCCTGCCCATCGGTCAAACGGCCATCATCCAGCACCTGCAACAGCACATTAAAGACATCGGGATGCGCCTTCTCCACCTCATCCAGCAAAATCACCGCATACGGCTTACGCCGCACCGCCTCCGTCAAATAGCCCCCCTCCTCATAACCGACATAACCGGGCGGCGCACCAATCAAACGAGCAACGCTATGCTTCTCCATAAACTCGCTCATATCCATACGAATCATCGCCGCCTCGCTATCGAAGAGAAACTCCGCCAGCGCCTTACACAGCTCGGTCTTCCCCACCCCAGTCGGCCCCAGGAACAAAAAGCTCCCGTTTGGCCGGTTAGGGTCGGCCAGCCCGGCACGCGAACGGCGAATCGCATCGGCCACCACCCGCACCGCCTCCTCCTGCCCCACCACCCGGCGGTGGATGTTGGCTTCCATCTGCAAAAGTTTTTCGCGCTCCCCCTCCAGCATCTTAGCGACCGGGATTCCAGTCCACTTGGAGACCACCTCAGCGATCTCCTCATCGGTCACCCGATTGCGCAACAGCCGCATCTGCTGCGTCTCCGCCTGACTCGCCGCCCCCAACCGCTTCTCCAGCTCGGGAATGCGCCCATACTGAATCTCCGCCATCCGCGACAGATCCCCAGCACGCCGCGCCGCCTCCATCTCCACCCGAGCGCGATCCAACTCCTCCTTACTATGGGTCGCCCCCTGCACCGCCGCCTTCTCCGCCTTCCACACCTCCTCCAGATCACTAAACTCCCGCTCCAAACGCGCAATCTCACTCTCCAGATCGGCCAGCCGCTTCTTACTCGCCTCATCCTTCTCCCGCGCCACCGCCTCGCGCTCAATCTTCAACTGAATCAACCGCCGATGGAGGCGATCCATCACCTCCGGCATCGAATCGATCTCCATACGAATACGCGAGGCCGCCTCATCCATCAGATCAATCGCCTTATCCGGCAACTGCCGATCCGAAATATAGCGGTGCGACAAAGTCGCCGCCGCCACAATCGCCGGATCGGTAATCTCCACCCCGTGATGCACCTCATAGCGCTCCGCCAGACCGCGCAAAATCGCAACGGTATCCTCAACGCTCGGCTCGTCTACCAGCACCTTCTGAAAACGCCGCTCCAGCGCCGCATCCTTCTCGATATATTTGCGGTACTCATCCAGCGTCGTCGCCCCGACACAGTGCAACTCACCACGCGCAAGGGCCGGTTTCAGCATATTGCCCGCATCCATCGAACCCTCCGCCTTACCCGCCCCCACCATGGTGTGCAGCTCGTCGATAAAGAGGATCACCTGCCCCTCCTGCTTCGCCAGGTCGTTCAGCACCGCCTTAAGGCGCTCTTCAAACTCACCGCGAAACTTCGCCCCGGCAATCAGCGCCCCCATATCGAGCGAGAGCAGCCGCTTCCCCTTAATTCCTTCGGGGACTTCACCATTAACGATCCGCTGTGCCAACCCCTCAACAATCGCCGTCTTTCCCACCCCCGGCTCGCCAATCAGCACCGGGTTGTTCTTGGTTCGCCGCTGCAACACCTGAATCGTCCGCCGAATCTCATCATCGCGCCCGATCACCGGGTCGAGCTTCCCCTGCTCCGCCCGCTCGGTCACGTCAATGGTGTACTTCTCCAGCGCCTGGCGCTGCTGCTCGGCGTTAGGATCATCGACACTCGCCCCGCCGCGCATCTTCTCCACCGCCCGCTCCAGCGGCCCTTTCGCCGCCCCCACCTGGCGCATCAACCGCCCCAGCTCCCCTTTATCCTCCAGCGCAGCGAGGATAAACAGCTCCGAGCTGATATACTGATCCTTGCGCTGCTGCGCCAGTTTATCGGTCAGATTGAGCAGCCGCCCCAGATCATTGGAGACCTGCACATCGCCACCCGTCCCCTGCACCTGCGGCAGCCGCTCCAGCGCCTCGCCGAGGCTGGAGCGCAGTTGGTTGACGTTGACATCGGCCTGGCTCAACAGGTGGCGGACACTCCCTCCCTCTTGATCGAGCATCGCCAACAGCAGGTGCAGCGGTTCAATGAATTGGTGATCACGCCCCACCGCCAACGACTGCGCATCGGCCAGCGCCATCTGAAACTTGCTTGTCAGTTTGTCCATACGCATGGTCTTATCCTCTTGGGAAATCTATTGAATGATTGGCTCTTATATTGGGGAGGATGGGTTGGTTTCAAGGTGAGTGGTCTGTAGCTCGGCGATGGGTTGCCGTTCGGGCGATTCGCGCCTTTTTTCTAAAGATTCTCAGGGTAGCGTTTTGGCCGAAACAACCATCAAGGCCGACAAAAAAATTTCGCCAGACCTCCACCCCAGCCCCAAAGCTATCCCGAAGTACCCAATGAGGGTATCTCTTTCACCTCTTCTTTCTAGGATGTACAGAAGGAGTATCGCCATGTATATTGGGTCTGAAGGCGGTGGGACTCGTTTACACCGCGACTTCACGCGCTTGCCCCAACCTATCCGCAACAGGTACTGAGTATGATATCACAAAACAAAATACAAATTGAAATCAAAAGAATCCGCATCCGGTCGATCCTCGACCGTTTCACCCTGGAGATGCTAAAGATCCTCCACCAGCAGTTGCAGCAAAAGCACCTGAATGGCGATGCCTTTGTCCAGCAGCTCTACCAGGTACTCCGCCGCGAACCGTTCAAAAGCCAGCTCCTGTTTCGCGACTTTAACGCCGCCTCCGACGAGACCAGCGACTACCACGCCCTGCTCTACATTAGCGAGATCTTGATTCTCTACCGCCTTAAACCGGCCAACAACCTAATGGGAAAACCGGGAAACATGCTGCGACTGCTGGAAATACTGTTGCAGCAAGTCCACCCCCAAGACACTTGGTCACAAGCCCGCATCGAGCGATCCCCAACGGCAGCGGCAAACACGCCCTCCCCCGCCGCGCCCCCATCGCTCGCCACCCAACTACAGCAGCAAAAACTTGCACAGTTACGCACAAAGCTCGCACAGTTACGCACAAAGCTCGCACCCAACTACAGCGCCATCGCCTGCAACCAGCGCGAGAAGTACGGCCCATTGCAACTCCATATCGGCAACGATGCCATCGCCGAGATTCCCGAAGAACTTTCCCTGTATGAGGTCATCTCCCTCCTCCCGCTGCCGCTCGCCGACGGTTTTGTCCAGCAGGAACTTATCCAGCTCGCCCTGGTGCGGGTACTCGGCGCACTCAACACCCGCTACATGCTGCTCCGCGCCTGCGGTCTCCACCCGGAACCGTGGCTTCATCGTGACACCCCCTCTATTCAGCAACTCAAAGAGCTACGCAATCTGCGCAAGAGCGTCATGAACGAAGCGGCGCAACAGGGGATTGCACAGGATGAAAAGCTGTATCGAACAGTATTTGATCAGCTCAAGGGCGATCACAAAAAGCTTGCGGGTTATGAGAGCTACCAAGAACTCCGCGAGAGCGAGGTCGGGCAACGCCTGATCACCTCCCCCACCTTCTTCACCGACCCCTCGATCCTTGCCGATCTCGAAGAGGGAGAAGAGATGCCATGGTTCGCCACCTCCGCCGATCACGTTGAAGAGAGCGCCGCCGAGATGCGTAACGACCCCCTGCGCGAGCGGCACGAAAAGATAGCAGAGCTTATCCGCGCCTATCCCGAATTGTTCGATACGAACCCGGTGATGCGCTACTTCTTTGAACGCTCCCTCGGTGAAGGGATACCCCTTGATGGCAGCGGGCTTGTCCCCTCCATCCTTGACGAACCGGAGTTTCGCCAACGGATCGCCAATGACTCGCGATACGCCTCATTAACCAACCGCGCAGATCTCGCCAAAAAGATCTACGCCGATGCTAAACGCATTATTGCCAAGGGACAAAGGACATGACAGACCCCACCAACCGCCCAAACCAGCAACACCTCTGGCACCTCGCCGAGCGCTACCTCGAACAGCTCTACCTACCCGCAGAGATCTCAGAGGATCGCCTCCCCCTCTCCCCCCGCAAGACCCATGAAACCCTCCCCGAATGGTTACAACGACTGCGTAACCGAAAACTGGTACCACAAACCGAGTTTATCCGCCTGGCGGCAGCAGCAGGCGGCACCACCATCCCCCTACCCGACCCGGGCACCACCCTCAATAGCCGCGACGGACGCTTTCGCCTCACCCTCAGCGCCACTGCCGACCAACAGATTGAAGTTACTTTACAGGCAATGGGATTCTCCAGCTTCGATTTTGCCAACCGAAACATGGGCCTGGTCATTCCCGACCAACCCGACCGACTGATTGGTGAAGTTCTCCTAAATGAACAGGGGAGAGGCACTGGCTACATCGTCGATAACGAACTCCACCGCCGCGCCCTGCTCAAGCCCACCATCGTCTGGATTCAGGAAGAGGAAGCATGAGCCGCATCACCGTCTGGATACCGCTCGCCAGCCTCAGCGGCCAAACCACAGCACCGCCGCTAAAGCTGCTCTTTGAGGAGGGCGACCGGCTAGTCACCCCCCGCCCCACCTGGGAGCATCTCCAGCACCACGGCCTGGGCAGCGCCGCCGTCCAAGCCGAACACCTGTTTCAGCAACTCCACCCGCACCCGACCCGGGCGTGCTACCGTACCCGACCCTACATCTACCTAGCGAACCCCCCCACCAACCTCAGCAACGCCAACGGCGCAGCCCTCGGCATCCTGCTCGGTCTGCTCGCCTACTACCACTACCTACCGCTCCAGCAGGTGATGGCCAGCGGCACCATCACCCCAAGCAACGAACCGCTCGCCAGCCCACTGCACCCCGGCTGGCCGCTCACCAGCCAACTCCAGAGCACCCGCCAACTCGGTCTCCAATCCCCCCCGCTCCCCTTTATCCTGCCCTACGCCGCAGAGAGCGAAAAGGAGGCCAACCAACGCTACCAGCAGCAACTCGCCACCCTGCGCCAGCTCAACATTCAGCCACTCTTTAGCGCCACCCTCGGCCAGGCGCTCGATGCCTGCCAGCAGACCACCAACTAACGCGAGAAACCCATGTCCGAGAACCCCTGCTCCCTCTACATCCCGGTCGTTCAACTTGGCGCACCCCAAGGCGGCAAGCTGATTGAGGTCTACAGCAACCGCGACCATGACGGCGACGCAGCGGCGATGCAGGCCGGTTTAGACCCCATCGCCGCCCCCCTCATCTCCGCCGGACTGCCCATCTACCTAGCCGGTTGCGTCGCCGCCGGAGCCGCCCGCCACCTCGGACTCAGACCCCCGCGAACCGCCCTCTACCAACACCTGCGCCCCCAAGCCTGGATCGACCAACAGCGGCTCCGGATCGTTAACGTCGCCCCCGGCATTGAAGGCCCCAGCGCCGAACTCGGGCTGGCCCTCGTCCTGCTCCAGAACGCCAGCCAGCACCGCCCCTGCCCCAAAGTAATCGCCACCGGCAGCCTCAGCGACGGCTTTCAGGGCAGCCGCCCCCGCGACATGCGCATCCACCCCGTCGGCCACCTGGCAGACAAGCTCGCCCTGGTTCACCACCTCCTGAAGAGCGGACAACTTGAGGCCACCCCCCAACGCCCTATCTACTTCTTCGTTCCCGACCAAATTCACGACCCCGAAACCCAGCAACTACGCCCCACCCTCGACGACCCCCAATGCCAAGACCTCCAGCAGCAACTCAAAGCGCACCACACCCACCTCCTCCCCATCGCATACCTCAGCGAAGCGGTAAACCACCTCGGCATCGACCGCAGCAAACTACTCCCCTGGGATCACCTGCTGCGCACCAGCCTGCTACTCCTCGCCACCGCCCTAACCCTCTTCGGCGGCTACCGCTACTGGCAACACGCCCCGCTGGAGATGCGCCTCCTCAGCCCGCAAGGGATCGACAACGCCGCCCCCTTTCAGGTCTGCCCCAGCCCTATCGACTTTATTCAGGATAATGTCTTTTATGGCCACTTCCAGCCACTTCGCCAAGAGAGCCACCGCTCCTCCCTGCCCCAGCTCCCCAGCGGTGGCATCCTCGGCTGGAAAATGCGCGCCGGTCAGCCCCACAGCCTCGACGGACTGCTCCACCGACTCGGCCTCTTTGACGGCTACCACCTCGCCCAGGTTATCGTCTCCGAACAGGGCGTGGCCAACGTCATTATCGCCCGCAACGCCAACGGCGAACCCCTGACCCTCGCCCCCGGTGACACCTGGCAAGCCGCTTGGAAACTCGACCAGCAAAGCACAACCCAAAACCTGCAACTTCTCGCCAACCGCCGCCCCTTCGATGCCCCCACCCTGCGTGACCGACTCGAAGCAGCCACCGCCACACCCGGCACCAGTTACTCCACCACCGCCGTCATGGATCGCATGGAACACCACGCCACCGGCACAATCCGTTATACTTTCGAAACCTTTAGCAGCGAGACAGACCCATGCCACGAAGCCACCACCCGATAAGACCGACTACTACCCGTGTATCTCTCTGGCCCGGCATCGCCCTTGTGGGGCTGGTGCTGTTGGTGATGGGGGGGTGCGAAGCCTCCCCACCCCCTGGAGAGCTGACCCCACAGCGTGAGAACCCGGTACCCACTCTTCAGCAGATCACCATCACTGTAGGCGAATCTGAGGCACAGACCGCCCCCGAGGTCGATTACGGATGGAATATCTACTCGACCCGAGTCACCCACAACAACTCCCATGCCTTCTTTATCCTATATCATAAGCGCAGCATCTATCAGCACTACGACTACTACTACGCCCTCGCCACCGAGGAGCGCCACCTCGACCCGCAAAGGCCCCCTGTATCGGGTCACGCCTTGCACTGGTTTCCCTACGAAGAGAAAGAGCAGCGAGAACTCTACGCCCTCCCCGAAGCCTCCGAAGAGTGGCTCCACCTCTATCTGATAGCAGCCCGAACCCCCCTGGAATCACTTGCGGGCTACAAAATCAAACCCCCAATTTTCTATAACACCCGGTCAAGTGGTGCGACCTGGATCGCCGAACAGAGCATTATCCAACAAAGACTCGCACTGAAGGAGTACGCCCCCGGCTCCAGTGACCTGTATCGCATCTATCGCGTAGTTCGACCATAGCGGTTCGGAAGATATTGAGCAGCGGCGAGGTGAGAAGTACACAGTGTGCCGCCGGGAACCCGTTACGACGGCTGCATCTCAGCCCTCTCCTCTGTCGTCTCCTCTCTGACCTCTGCTACACAGACAGACGCAGAGGAGCAGGAGCTACCCATCGGCTATCCCGAAGGAGAGGACAACAGTACCACTACCCAACCACAGAGGAGCAACCACCATGCAGCGCGTCCACTCCCCCTGCCTCCTGCTAGGATTTATCGCCCTACTCAGCACCCCCTTGGCGCAGGCAAACTGTGACCGTCATGTCACAATCATCGACCACCACTCCAGCCACTGCGACATCTACGCCGGATTTGGTATGGAACTTCCCATGGAGTGCGCTGGCACCCACCCCAAACAGTCCTATGGGGTCGGTTGTACTACCCCGGCTAATCAGAGAGTCACCCGCTCCATCCAGCAGAATGAAGCGCCAAGCGCACCGCCAGCGCAACGTTCTCTTGCTGTGCAGATCAACTTCGCCTTCAACTCCGCCGAACTTGACGGTATGTCGCGCTCCGTTCTGAATCAAATCGCCCAAGCCCTGCGTCAGCCCAACTCCTTCGAATCGGGCATGAGCCTGGAGGGCCACACCGACGCGGTCGGATCGGATCACTACAACCTCAGCCTCTCCGAACGCCGCGCCCGCGCCGTACACGACTACCTGGTGCAGCACCACAGCATCGAACGCTCCCGCCTACGTGTCGAGGGCAAGGGGAAACGCAACCTCCTTTTCCCCAATGACCCCACCGCAGCGGCTAATCGCCGGGTGGAGTTTGTAGTCCAGGTACGCTAATCACTGATTCACCGAAAGGAGAGAGACCATGCATTACACAACAACCAAAGGATTGAGTCTGCTGCTACTTGCCTTGGTGCTGGCCCTTGGGTCGGCTCAGGCGGTGGGGCAGAGTCGCGGTAGCATGGCGGAGGCGGGGCGATTACATCAACAAGGCCTTCAACACTTCCAGAATGGCCGCTACGCCGAGGCCGAGCTGCTCTTTCGGCGGGTGCTGGCGATTGTGGAAAAAGCCCTTGGTCCCAACCATCCCGATACTGGCTAACTCCCCCATACATACATACATACATCCATACATACACACATTTATACAGCTGTCAATAATCCCCCATAGTTCTACAGCGAGGATTCAGGGTACCTTGGAGGGCATGT
>SLIM01000208.1 GCA_007135625.1 Gammaproteobacteria bacterium | reverse complement strand
CCAGCGACTACGGCGCAAAGCGGCTATGGGCAGTGCTGGAAGAGGTGCTACCGGAGACCGTCGCTCGCCTGCGTCCGCTGCTGCCGCCGCCGCAGTTGCGCATTCGGCAGCGGCTGATCCTCCCCTTCGCAACCGCAGCGGCGGCGACCAATGCGGTGCCAGTGCCGCTGCTGGGGGGACTCGGTTCGGCCAGCTTGCAAGCGGTGATGGTGACCCAAATCGCCCGCCGCCTCGGCCTTTCGGCGGGGGATCACTGGCGCGAGTTAATGGCGGCGCTGGGGGGCGGTTTTGCCCTCGGTTTTGGTGCGAGCTGGACGGTGCAGCAGGGGCTAAAACTGGGGTTGGGCTGGGGAACGGCGCTGGTCGCTTCGTGGACGTTTGCGATGACCTGGGCGATTGGTGAGGTGGCGCTCTACTATTTTGGTGAGCGGGTGGCGGGGCGGATTCCCGAGCGCGAGGTGCTAATCACCCGCTATCGGGCGGCACTGGGCGAGGCGCGTGCGCACTACCTGCGGCGACGGGATGGGGAGGAGTGATGGTGAAGTTGTTGCACCTGTTGCGCCGCTACTGGCGCGAGCTGCTGCTGCTGCTGCTGATTCTCGCCCCGCTGCTGGCAGCATTTACACTGGGTTTTGTCTGGCTGTGGCAGGCGGGGTGGCTGCTCTACTGGTGGTTGGGGGTGGTGCTTTTTACGGTCGCTCCGATGTTTTTGATTCCGGCATTTTGGCGACCCCCTGCCCATGGCGTGTCGAGTAACGCTGCTGCGCCGGGGGATTCTCCCGCCGAGCAGCAGGCCCGCGCTGCGTTGCAGGAGCTGATGGTGACGGTGCGCAGTGAGGATGCCGAGAGTAGTGCGGCGCTGCAACGGTTGGTGCAGCGGACGATTAACCGCGTGGCGGTGGCCTATCTGCCCGATCATGCAGAGGCCGATAAGGTGATGGTGGCGGGGTTGTCGCGGGCAGCGCTCCATTTTACTCTGCCGGAGATTTTGCTGATGAGCGAGGATCTTTCGCGGCGGTTGCGCCAGACCTTGGTGAGTGAGTTTCCGGTGCTGCGCCATACCGAGATCGGCTGGGTGCTGGAGAGTTATGAGCAGGGGAGCGAGGTGGGGCAGAAGGTGCGCGACATCTACCGGGTGGCCCGCTGGGTCAATCCGCTCTCGGCGCTGCTTGGGGTGGTGAAGGAGGCGGCGCTGTCGCGGGCTTTTGCTATTTTGGGGGCGGCGGCGCGGGCGCAGTGTGCCGCGCTGGTGGTGCGCGAGGTGGGGGAGAGTGCGATTCGGCTCTATTCCGGTCACTATCGACGCGCTACCGAGGAGCTAGCGCAACCGCCGTTAGCGGAGGAGGAGGGTAGCGCTGAGGAGTCGCCGATTACGCTGCTGCTGGCGGGACGTGCGCAGAGCGGCAAGTCAAGCTTGGTGAATGCGCTGCTGGGGCGGGAGGCGGCGCTGGTAGGGCCGTTTCCCGCTGCGCCTGTGCGTGCGCTGACCTTTACCGGGGAGCGCGAACCGTTCGGCCCGCTGCGTCTGATCGATACCCCGCCGCTGGAGGAGTATCCCGCTAAGGAGTGGCTGAAGGGGACAGAGGAGGCCGATCTGCTGCTCTGGGTCACTCCGCTGCACCGTGCCGACCGCGCCGCCGAGCAGCGGGCGCTGGCGCAACTGCGGGCGGCAATGGTTGCCGATCCGCGTAGCCGTCCGCTGCCGCTGCTGGTGGTGGCGACCCACGCCGACCGTCTGGCCCCGCTGTTGGAGTGGTCTCCTCCCTACGATCCGGAGCGGGGGGAGCGGCAGAAGGAGGTGCAGATGCGCGCGGCGCGCCAGGCGCTGCTCACGGTTTTGGGGGTCGCTCCCGAGGCGTGTGTGGTGGTGGCGTTGGGGGAGGGGGAGCCGCCCTGGAATCTGGAGGCGGTGTGGGCGCTGTTGGCGGGTAATCTTTCTCATGCCCGGCAGCAGCAGTTGGCGCGGAGACGGCGTGCCGAAGGGGTGGCGAAGCAAGTGGTCGATGGGGTGCGCTCGTTGCCGGGGGTGTGGCGACAAGCGGTTCGGTTTGTGCGTAGATAGGTTTTTAGGTGCGAGATGCGAGGTTCGAGATGCGAGATGCGAGGTTCGAGATGCGAGGTTCTAGGTTCTAGGGCTGGTCTCTCCCCTCTCCTTTGCCCTCTCTCCTCTTTCCTCTTTTCTTTGCCCCCGGCAGCGGGGATAGTGTGCTGCCGGGGAGGAGGGGAGGGGTTTTAGTAGGCGCTGCGGCGCGGCGGGCGTTCGGCGCGCGGCTTGGCCTGGTTGACCTTTAGGTTGCGACCGCCGATACTGGCGTTGTTCAGCCCCTTGATCGCGGCATCTGCCTCGGCGTTATCGGCCATTTCGACAAAGCCAAACCCCTTGGACTGACCGGAGAATTTGTCTTTGATGATGTTGACCTCGGAGACGTTACCGTATTCGCCAAAGGCATCACGCAGTTCATCTTCGGTGGTGTTGTAGGAGAGGTTTCCGACATATATGTTCACGTTTTCGATCTCTGTATAGTGAGTGTACGTTGTTTAGTATGCAGACGCCGGGGCAGAAACAGACGCACAAACCCTGCTGCGGCGTTCAGTCAAACGTTGACTGCGATGAAGTATGTAGTCTGCCGTTGCCGACTGGCCGATGGCATCCTACGGTGTAAATAGTCGCACCAAACGGCAGGGGCTGCAAGCGATTCGAGCGAGTTTTGCGAAAAATTTTCGACGAATGGTTGAAATTGTGAAGCAAATCACGTTTTAGCGGGCTAGAGTGACGGCTAGGTGACGATTTGTTTGATTATTTTGGAGTTGAAAGTCCTCTCTACAAGGGGGGGTCTGCTCTCTCCTTGCCCGAAGTCATGTGACGTGTGGCGCAAAGCCGTGTAGAATCATCCCCCCTTATCTTTAGTCACAGGACCGCTGCATGTTGGAAGTGCGCAATCTGGAGTGTGTGCGCGGTGATCGCCGCTTGTTTCGCGAGTTGAACTTTACCCTGCGTGAAGGAGAGTTGCTGCATCTGCATGGCCACAACGGGAGCGGTAAGACGACTCTGCTGCGGGCGGTGAGTGGGCTGCTGCTGCCTAGCGCCGGGGAGATCCTCTGGCGTGGAAAGGATATTCGGGAACTGCGTGAGGAGTTTAGTGCCGAACTGATTTTTATCGGCCATAAACGGGCGATTAAGGATGACTTGAGCGCAGTGGAGAACTTGCGTGTCGCCTGTACCCTAGACGGGGTGCGGATTAGCGAGGAGCAGGCGTGGAAGGCGCTGGAGCGGATCGGTCTCTATGGCTTTGAGGATCTGCCGAGTCGGGTCTTGTCGCAAGGGCAGAAGCGGCGCGTCGGGTTGGCGCGGCTGCTGCTCAATCGCGCCCCGCTGTGGGTCTTGGATGAGCCGTTTAATGCCCTCGATAAGGCGGCGGTGGGGCTGCTGCAGGGGGTGATTCGGGAGCATGTCGCGAACGCGGGGGTGGTCCTCTTAACGACGCATCAAGAGGTGAGTCTGACCCAAGGTGCAGTCCATTCGCTGCAACTGGGAAGTGGGGAGCTGGGGCATGTTTGAGATTTTCCGCACGGTGGTGATGCGTGATCTGGTGCTGGCGCTGCGCCGTCGCGCTGATCTGATGACGGTACTCTTCTTCTTTGTGATTGTGGTGAGTCTCTTTCCGCTGGCGATTGGGCCGGAGATGAGTACCTTGCGCATGATTGCTCCGGGGGTGGTGTGGGTTGCTGCGCTGCTCGCCTCGATGTTGGCGCTGGAGCGGCTGTTCGCCGCTGATTACGCGGATGGTACGCTGGAGCAGATGCTGCTGACCCCGCAGCCGCTGGCGCTGCTGGTGCTGGGCAAAATTGCTGCGCACTGGCTGGTGACTGGGCTGCCGCTGGTGTTAATTTCTCCGCTTCTGGGGTTGCAGTATGGCCTCTCCGGTGAAACCCTGCTGGTGCTGCTCTTTAGCCTGTTGCTGGGGACTCCGGCACTCAGTCTGATCGGTGCGATTGGCGCGGCATTGACCCTGGGGCTGCGCGGTGGGGGGGTGCTGGTCTCGCTGCTGGTGCTGCCGCTGACCATTCCGGTGTTGATCTTCGGCTCCGGTTCGGTGGAGGCGACCGCCTCCGGAATGGGAGGGGAGGGACACCTCTATCTGTTGGGTGCTATTCTAGTGATGTCGCTGGTTCTGGCCCCGTTAGCCGCCGCAACAGCGTTGCGGATCTCCAATGAATAGGCGGCCTTGCCGCCCTGTAGTCTGATGGGAAGGGTACCATGAGTTCTCGACTGGTCAATTGGTTTAAGTTCTCCTCACCGTCCACTTTCTACCCGCTAGCGGGTAAAATCGGCTTTTGGTCGATGGTGGTGACGGTCGTGCTGCTGGCGGTGGGACTCTACATGAGCTTCTTCGTCGCCCCCACCGACTACAAGCAGGGGGAGGGGTACCGCATCATCTATGTGCATGTCCCGGCGGCGTGGATGTCGATGTTTCTCTATGTCCTTATGGCCGGGTGGGCGGCGCTCGGACTGGTGTTCAATACCCGCCTGTCGGCGATGATGGCGAGTGCTTTGGCCCCTACCGGGGCCTCAATGGCGTTTATCGCCCTCTGGACTGGAGCCTTTTGGGGCAAGCCGATGTGGGGGGCCTGGTGGGTGTGGGATGCCCGTCTCACTTCGGAACTTATTCTGCTGTTTCTGTACCTAGGATTCATTGCGCTACAGTCGGCGATTGATGACCCGCGCCGTGCTGATCGCGCCTGCGCGGTGCTAGCGATTGTCGGGGTGGTCAATGTGCCGATTATCTACTACTCGGTGATCTGGTGGAACACCTTGCACCAGGGGGCGACCATTCAGATTCGTGGCGAGAGCAGTATGGACCCGCTGATGTTAACGACCCTGCTGATTATGACGCTGGCCTTCTGGGCCTACTGCATCGCGGTGGCGATGGCGCGGGTACGCAGCATCATCCTGGAGCGGGAGCGCGAGACTACCTGGGTCGGTGAAATGGTCAAGGAGGGGCGGGCATGAAAGAGTTTTTTGCAATGGGGGGTTATGCCCTCTATGTGTGGGGATCGTTTGCCATGACGGCCCTGCTGATGATCGTCGAACCGATCCTGTTGCGCAGGCGTAAACAGGCGGCACTGGCACGGATTCGACGCATCGCCCGGCTGCAGCAGCAGCGCTAATCTCAATGCGGAGCAGGTATGAAGGCACGACATAAGCGACTCGGTTTTCTGACTATCGGTATCGTAGCTCTGGGACTCTCCACTTGGCTGGTGGTGAATGCCCTAGGCAGCAATCTCTCCTACTTCTTCTCCCCCTCCGAGGTAGCGGAGGGAGCGGCTCCGAGTGAGCGGATCTTCCGTCTCGGCGGGCTGGTCAAGCCCGATTCGGTAGAGCGGGGAGAGGAGCTGCTGGTGCGGTTTCAGGTGACCGACCATGCCCACGATGTGACGGTAGTCTACAGCGGGATTCTGCCCGACCTGTTTGCCGAGGGGCAGGGGGTGGTGGCCCAGGGGCGGCTCAATGAGCAGGGGCAGTTTGTCGCCGAACGGGTGCTGGCCAAGCACGATGAGAACTATATGGCCCCCGAGGTGAAGGAGGCGCTGGCCCGCGCCCATGCCGATGGGGTGGCCCAGGAGGCGAGTACCTATGCGGCTGCTGAGAGCAGTGGCAGTTACTCCAGCCGTGGCGGGGAGAGTGGCGCTTATAGCACCTCCGGGGTGACACAATGATTGCGGAGATTGGCCATTTTGCGCTGATTATTGCGCTGATTTTGGGGCTGTTTCTTGCGGTTCTGCCGGTGGTCGGCGCACATAAGGGGATTGTCGCCTGGATCGCTCTGGCCAAGCCCTTGACCCTCGCCCAGTTCCTGATGATTGCGGTGGCCTACGCCGCGCTCACCTGGTCGTTTCTTGCCCACGACTTCTCGGTGGCCTATGTCGCTCACCACTCCAACACCCTGCTGCCGACCGAGTATCTGATCTCCGGGGTGTGGGGGGGGCATGAAGGGTCGCTGCTGTTGTGGGCGCTCATGCTCTCGTTGTGGGCGGTGGCGGTCAGTCGATTCAGCCGCTCGGTGCCGGAGAGCGTGGTTGCCCGGGTGCTGGGGGTGATGGGGATGGTTAGCATCGGCTTTCTGCTCTTTATGCTGCTCACCTCCAACCCTTTTGATCGTCTGCTCAATCCACCTGCCGAGGGGCGTGACCTGAACCCGCTTTTGCAAGATCCGGGCCTGATTTTTCATCCGCCGCTGCTCTATATGGGCTACGTCGGCCTCTCGGTGGTCTTCGCCTTCGCCATTGCGGCGATGCTCGGGGGGCGGCTGGATGCCGCCTGGGCGCGTTGGTCGCGCCCTTGGACGAATGCCGCCTGGGGCTTTCTCACCCTGGGGATCGGAATCGGCAGTTGGTGGGCCTACTATGAGCTGGGCTGGGGCGGCTGGTGGTTTTGGGATCCGGTGGAGAACGCCTCACTGATGCCGTGGCTGGTCGCTACTGCGCTAATGCACTCGCTGGCGGTAACGGAAAAGCGTGGAGCCTTTAAGGCGTGGACGGTGCTGCTGGCAATTAGCGCCTTTTCACTCAGTCTGCTGGGAGCCTTTTTAGTCCGCTCCGGGGTGCTCACCTCGGTACACGCCTTTGCCACTGACCCGGATCGCGGGGTCTTTATTTTGATCTTCCTGCTGCTGACCATCGGCGGTTCGCTGCTGCTCTACTCGTGGCGCGCTCCCGGTATTCGCTCGCCAGTCGGCTTTCGACTGGTCTCGCGGGAGGCCGGGCTGCTGCTGAATAATCTTATTTTGGTGGTCATCACCGCCACCGTGCTGCTCGGGACGATCTATCCGCTGATCCTGGATGCCCTCGGGCTGGGCAAGATCTCGGTGGGGCCGCCCTATTTCAATGCGGTATTTGTCCCCATTGGTATTCCGCTGATGATCGCCCTCGGAGTGGGGGTGCTGCTGCGCTGGAAGCAGGATAGTCTGCCGCTGCTGCTGCGCAAGGTGGCGGTTCCGGCGGTGGCCAGCCTGGTTTTGGGTACCTTGCTGATCGTACTTTTCGCCCCCCACTTCCACCTCCTCGCCGTTGTGGGTCTGGTGCTGGCGCTCTGGGTGATCTTCACCTCGCTGCTGTGGCTGCGTGAGCGCGGCGGTGGGGGGGGGCTGCTGAAGGGGATGCGCAATACCGGTCGTGGCGGCTGGGGGATGATCTTTGGTCATCTTGGGGTTGCGATCTTTGTGATCGGCATGACCATGATTTCGCTCTATGATTCTGAGCAGGATCTGCGCATGGAGCCGGGGCAGTCCTATACCTTGGCGGGTTATACCTTTACTTTTCAGGGTACCAAAGAGGTAATGGGGCCGAACTACAAGGCGGATCGCGGAATCCTGGAGGTCACCCGTGACGGGCGTGAAATTACCACTCTCTACCCCGAGAAGCGGGACTACTTCTCCTCCGCCATGCCGATGACCGAGGCGGGTATTCAGACCCGGCTCTTTCGTGATCTCTTTGTCGCCCTTGGCGAGCCGTTAGGGCAGGATGGGGCGTGGAGTGTACGCCTCTACCATAAGCCGTTTGTGGTCTGGCTCTGGGCTGGTGGCCTGCTCATGGCCTTTGGGGGAATGCTGGCGGCTAGTGATCGGCGCTACTTTCGGCGGCGGCGTAACGGCGCGGTGACCCCGCCAAGCGAACCGCCAACCCAACCGGTGGCCGCCTGATGGCACGCCGCTGGGGTGGCCGGATCGGCCTTGCGGTGGCGCTGCTGCTCTGGGGATTGGGCAGCAGCGGTTGCAGCAGTTGGCGAGTGGGCGGCTCCGCCGGGGTCGGTGGCGGGGGGGTGAATGCCGGCGGTGCGTTCTGGCGGCTGACCCCGCAGCAGCAGAGTGCCGAAGAGGCGGTGCGGCCATCGCCGGAGCGTCCATTATCATCATCCAGTGCAGTGAGTAACGCGTCCAATGAGTGAACAAGAGGATCGACAAACCACCTCCGGCGAGCAGCAGGGGGTCTCCTGGGTACGCTGGTTGCCGTTGGGTATCTTTTTACTGTTAGCGGTTTTTTTGGGCATCGGCTTAACCCTTAATCCCAACGAGGTTCCATCACCCTTAATCGGCAAGCCGGCCCCTGCGTTTGAGCTGCCGCGCCTCGATAATGAGCAGCAGATCTTCTCTAGCAGCGAGCTGCACGGCAAGGTCTGGCTGCTCAATGTGTGGGCCTCCTGGTGCGTCTCCTGCCGCGAGGAGCATCCGGTGATTGCGCAGTTGGCCAGCACCCGCTTGGCCGAGGTGATTGGATTGAACTACAAGGATGATTCCGCCGATGCTCGCCGCTGGCTGGCCCGCTTCGGAGATCCCTATCTCGCCTCCGCCGTCGATCGTGAGGGGCGGGTCGGGATCGACTGGGGGGTCTACGCGGTTCCCGAGACCTTTATTATCGACAAGCAGGGCATTGTGCGCTACAAACATACCGGCCCGGTCACCGTAGCCCTGCTGAATGAAAAGTTGATACCGCTGCTCAAGCAGCTTCAGGAGGAGGGATGAAAGCGCTGCTGTATGGACTTTTGCTGCTGGTGTGCGGGAGCGGATTGGCGATTGCTTCAATGGAGACCTACCGCTTCGAGAATGCCCAGCAGCAGGCCCGCTATCGTGTCATTATTGAGACCGTGCGCTGCACCGTCTGCCAGGGGCAGACCATCGCCGACTCTAACGCCGGACTGGCGCAGGATCTGCGGCAACTGGTCTATGAGATGATTATCGACGGCCACAGCGATCGTGAGATCTACCGTTTTATGGTTGAGCGTTATGGCGAGATGGTACTCTACCGTCCGCCGCTTAAACCTTCCACCATTCCGCTTTGGATCGGCCCTTTTGTAATCTTGGGAGTCGCCCTGGTCGCCTTGGTGATGATCATTCGGCGGCGCGAGCGGCTGCTCACGCCGAAGTTGAGCAGCGACGAGCTGCAACGCGCCTCGCAACTGTTAGAACAGGATAAAAAGTAGCTATGTTAACCTTTTGGATTGTCACCGTACTGCTGCTGCTGCTCACCCTTGCGCTCCTCGCCCCGGTGCTGTTGGGCAACCGCAAGCTGGTGGATGCCGACCGGGATCGGCAGAACATACAGATCGCCCATGACCGCATCGCCGAACTGGAGCGCGAGCGGGACGACGGAGTGATGAGTCCCGAGGAGTTCGAACAGGCTAAGCGGGAGGTCGAGAGCGCCCTGCTGATTGATGTCGATCAGCGCGAAGAGGGCGATGGGGTACGTATCTCCGGCGTTGGCAAGGGAACCTTTGCCGCTCTCATCGTGCTGCTGCCGCTGCTCAGTGGCCTGCTCTATCTCCAGTTGGGCGAACCCTCGCTGATCGATCCACAGCCAGGTCATAGCGAAGGCTTTGATCTCAGTAGCGAAGGCTCGATTGAGGAGATGATTCGCAAACTTGCGCTGCGTCTGCAAGAGAACCCCGAAGATGCCGAGGGGTGGTTTTTGATGGGGCGGACGATGATGGTACTGGATCAGTATCGCCATGCCGTCACTGCTTTTGAAAATACTTTGGACTTGGTTGGTGAAGAGCCCTCGCTGCTGCTCGCCCTCGCCGATGCCTTGGCCATGGCTGAGGGGGGGACAATGGCGGGGCAGCGTACCAAGGAGCTGGTGGAGCGCGCCCTGGAGCTGGAACCGGCCAATGTCACCGCGTTGTGGATGGCCGGCATGGTCAGCGAGGAGCGGGGCGACTACGCCGCCGCGCTGCGCTACTGGCAGCGGCTGCTCCCGCTGCTGCGCAATGAGCCGGAGGAGGCGGCCCAGATTG
>SLIM01000378.1 GCA_007135625.1 Gammaproteobacteria bacterium | reverse complement strand
TGGGGGCGCGGTCTCACCCTCGCCATCGCTATTGGGATCGCCTCTACCCTCTGGATCTTTAGTCGCCTGCTATTTGCCTTGGTGGTGCGCGTCGGGCAGCGTAAGCAGCGCGAGCAGGCGCGTTGGGAGCGCTTGCTCTCCTACGCCTTTCGCTTCGGCGGGGCGATTATCGGCACGCTCTCGGTACTCATCGTCTTCCATCTGCGCGAAGACCTGCTGCTGCTCGCCCTGACCATCGTCATCCTGCTCGGCATCCTGCTCAGTCTGCGCACCGCACTGCCGAGGTATATCGACGAAATTCGGCTGCTGCTCGATATGGGGGCGTTGCGGGTGGGTGAGCGGGTGATCTACCAGGGGGTGCCGATGCGGGTGCAGGCCATGCACGCCTACATCACCCTGAGCAATCCCCAACTGGAAGGGATCATTCGCCTTCCGATCTACCAAGTTACGGATTTGGTCTCCCGCCCCTACAAATCGGAACCTTGGTTCCCTTGCCAGGTCGATGAGTATCTACTGCTTGAAAGTGGTAGTGTCGCCCAGGTGCAGCGCCAGACCGTCGAGTTTGTTGAGCTGCGCATCGCTGGCAGTCACCAGCGAATTGCCACCGCCAGTTTTTTACAGATGGGGGTGCGCAACCTCTCGTGCCAGGGTTTTGGCACCTGGATCAGCTTTGGCATCGACTACCGCCACCAGCAGATCGCACTGGAACAGGTTCCCGATCTGCTACGCGCCGGGGTCGAGGAGGAGTTTGCCCGGCGGGGCTATCTGGAGCAGCTCGATAGCCTGCTGGTCGAGTTTAAGGAGGCGGGTACCAATTCGCTCGACTATCTGCTCTATGCCACCATGCAGGGGAGCGCGGCGGGGAGCTACTTCGGTATTGGCCGCGCCATGCAGCGGGGCTGCGTTGCGGTCTGTAACCGTGAGGGATGGGTGATTCCGTTTGCCCAGCTCACCATTCATCAGGGCGAGGGTTTTCGCACCCTGACGGAAGAGAGATAAGGGCTAGCGTGGCAACACGATCTCCAGCGCTCAGCTAGCGCACCGATACAACATGTCTAGCCAAGAACATAGTCGCACCACCACCCCCCCGCATGATGCGGTAGGCCTAGAGCGCAAGGGACGTGAATGGCTGCAACGGGTCTCCGGGGCGGTGCGCAATGTCCCCTGGCCCTTTACCCTGCTGGAGCTGGCCTGGACTGCCGGACCGGCCACCCTACTAGCGGCATGGCTCGGTTACTACCTCGGCTTTGGGAAAACCGCGCCCTCCGAAAATCTGATCTTTTTCGTTGCCTATACCGTCGTCTTCGGCATCATCGGCATTGTCACCCGGGTCGTCACCCACGCCACCTACGGCCGCCGCCAGCGCGAGGCGCAGGAGGTGCTGCTGCAAGCGACCGATCGGCTGCCCGACCTGATCGCGGCGACCCGCAACCTCTACCTGGAGAGCCTCGACCCCGTCACCCGTCGCTATGAGGCCGCCGAGATGCTACTGCGCCGCGCCGATCTGGATGCCGCCTCGGTCTGGCTGGCGGTGGAGCAGCTCACCGCCGATTCGACCTTGGCACAGGCCGCCGCTCGCATTGAGATGTATCGCCGCAACGGAATGTACAGCCGGGTGCAGGAGGAGGTGAGCGCCGCTGCCGAAGCGACCCGCACGGCAGTCGCCACCATTGCCGAGCGCTCGCCGGTGGCCGCCGCCGCCATCGCCGACCGGCTGCATGGACGCTGTCCCGATCAGGAGCGCGGACTGCCGCGTGATGAGAACTTTATTGAGCGCATCCTCTCTGCCGCCGAACAGGATAACGAGGAGCTGATGACCCTGCTCGATGCCGAAGAGCTGTTTATCTTCACCTTCGAACTAATTGCCGGACGGCGCATCACGGTACTCAGTTTTGCCTATCGGGGCCGCTGGGCGTTGGCGCGTGCCACCGATCAACTGGAGCGGCGGCGCAACCGCTACCGAATCGCCAAACTCACCGGCTACAGTCGGCTAAAGGCGCTGCTTGCCTTGCTATTCAGCAGCGATGCGGTCGCCACCTCTGGCTCGGCGCGTGGCCAGCAGAGTACCGCGATGCTCGACATTGCCCTTAGCGGGATCACCGAACTTAACCACCACACCGAGCAGCTCGCCGCCGAGGTCGCCAGAGGGGCCAAGGAGAAGCGCGGCGAACTCAAACGCTGCGTCGCCGTCATCGCCTCCGCCCTGCGCCTGATTACGGCAATGCGCCGCGCCTTTAACCACGCTGGCCAGCGCCACGTTCTGTTTCTGCGTACCATTGATAAGTGGAACCAACTGGTCGCCCCTGGCGACCGCCAACCGGAGTTAACCACGACCCCGGGTGGACTGGAGATTGATGAGCAGGTGATTGCGCTCAGTGATGCCCAGAAACTGGAGCTGGCACAGCGTCTCACCGATCATCTGAAGGAGGAAGGGGTGCGCACGCTGCACCAGCAGGTCACCATCTCCCGGCGCAACTATGAGCAGCGTTTTAGCAACAGCGATGCCAAGACCTTAGCCATCAGCATCGCCTCGGCGCTAAGTGATCTAATCGACCTCTCCAAACCGGAAATTCAACGCGCTATTAACAACTCCAATGCCGCCAATCTTGGCTCTATCGAGCCGGGACTGAGCGCCCATACCAAGGCGGGATGGGGCAATGCGGTCGTTCAGGAGGTACGCGAGGAGCTGGGCAGCAGTGCCGAACTGCTCGCCGCCACGCTGGTGAAGCGCTATGGTGTACACCTGAGCGACGATGCCATTGAGCTACTGCAACGGGAGTATGGTGCCCGCAGCGAGCGCCTGCGTGCCCTCACCCCCACCACCGGCTCCGCCCTCCTCGGGGCGGTCACCTCGCTCACCACCGCCCCGCCCAATATGGATGCCGACCCCCGCTGGAAACAGCAATTGCAACGGGCAGAGCGGCTGGTGGAGCGTTTTCAGTAATTTTTTGCCCTCCTCTCTCGCTGTCGCTCTTTCAATCATAACAACGATTAGAAAGCCTTACTCCAAAAAGTGGTCGAAGAACAGCGTGAAGAGCAGCGAGGAGATGAGCAGTCCGAAGAGCATGGTAGGGAGCCCTTTGCGCAGCCACAACATTGGGGTGATGCGGGCCTCGGGAATGCCGCAGCGCTCCGATTCGGCGACGCAGATGATGTTGGCGGTGGCCCCAATGTGGGAGCCATTACCGCCAAGTCCAACCCCAATGGCGAGCGCCCACCAGAGCGGGGCGATGTTGACTCCATGCCCCTCCAGCCCCGCCACAATAGGGATCATGGCAACGGTGAAGGGGATGTTATCGACAATCGCGCTCAAGAGTGCAGCGACCCACATCAGCAGGATGCAGGTGGCCAACAACATCCCCGGTTGTTGCGCAAGAATGGCGAGTTGCTCACCAATGAGCGCCAGTAGCCCGGAGCTTTCGACCCCGCCGACGATGATAAAGAGACCGGTGAAGAAGACCAGTACCGACCACTCCATTTTGCCAAAAACCGGCTCCGGATTGGGGCGCACTAGGAGGAAAAGGAGGGCGACCCCGATAAAGGCGACGAAGGCGGGATAGAGATGCAGATGGTGGTGGGTAAAAAAGAGGGCAACAATGATCACCAAGGTAAACAGGGCTTTTTTGAGTCCCACCGGATCGGTAATCGCTTTGCGTTCGTCGAGGTCGATAGTGTGCCGCCCTTGGCCAACCAACTGCTCACGAAAGAGGAGCAGCAGCAGTCCGACGGTAGCGATCCAGATCACCGCAATCGGTGGCCCCATCTTGAGCAGGAAGTGGGTAAAGTCGATTCCTGCGGTGCTGCCGATCATCAGGTTGGGGGGATCCCCCACCAGGGTGGCGGCACCACCAATATTGGAGAGCATCGCCTGGGCCATGAGGTAGGGGAGTGGATTGAGGCGGAGGATGCGAGTGATCAACACCGTGAGGGGGGCGAAAATGAGTACGGTGGTGACGTTGTCGAGAAACATGCTGATCACGCTGACCGCGAAACAGAGGTAGATCAACAGCAGCTTGGGGTCACCCTTGGACCATTTCGCGATGCGAATAGCGAGGTATTCAAAGCCGCCGGTAGGGCGCAGCATCACCACCACCATCATCATCCCGGCCAACAGCAGCAGGGTGTTGCCGTCCAGTGCGTGAATCGCCTGCTCCTGGCTGTAGAAACCGATCCAGGTGCCGATGCCGACCATCACCACCGCACCGACAATCGCCGCTCCGGCGCGGTGCATCCATTCGCTGAAGATCAGTCCGTAGGCAGCAAACAAAATGGTACCGGCAATCCACATCTGCTGGGTAGTGGAGACGAGAGGTTCTTCCACAGTGAGCTGTCCTAAAGGATAAAATCTTTGGTTGCTTCGATCATGCGCCGGGCGATATCCTGACGGGTGACGATGCCATGGTAGTCGCTGCCATCTACGATAAAAATATAGTTGGTGCCAAATTGCTCCATCATCGCCAATCCCTTAATGATGGGGGAGTTGGGGCTGGCGAAGGCGTACTGCTTGAGGACAAAAGGGTCTACGCTACGCGCTAGCAGATCGAAGGCTTGTTGATGGGGGATGTTAACGGCGTCAATATCGTCCCCTAAAAAATGGGCGGTGCGCAGCAGATAGGGGGGGATGCAGGTTTCGCGAAAGAGGTGGCGCATGGAGAGGCGACCGCAGAGGATCCCCTGTTCGTTGACGTAGGGCAGACCGCTGACGTTGTAGCGAATGCACCGCTCGAAGAAGCTGGAAACCTGCATTCCGGGGCGCATCACTTCGGTTGGTTTGGCGAGGCGGTCAAGAATCATACGCTCCCTCCGGTCTCATTGTGCGTGGGGTCAGATGGTGGAAACTGCTGGCAGTACGCCTTGGCAAAGAGCTGCTCCAGTTCGTTAATCACCTCTTCGATCTCGCGTCCATGGACCAGGTGGGCGGTCATTAGCGAGGAGGTCTCGGTGAGGATTTGGGAGCGGTCGAGCATCGCGTAACTGGCGGTGAGGCGTTTAATCGCCCCAACCACACTCTCTTGCTCTGGACGCGGGAGCAGTTGCGGAGTGGGTACCTCGGCGGGTACCTTGGGAAGAGCGCTCTGCGCCCCCTCGCGCTCTACCAAAAACTCGGCAAAGGCACACAGTTGCTGCTGTCCGGCGTGGGAGAGCTGGCGGTAGAGGCTGAGCAGTTGTCGCTTCTCTTTGGAGAGCGAGGCGGGCAGTGGAGTGATCATAGTGACCTCGTTTTGCATCTCCCATCGCGCAAAGCAATCATTTGATTGCTTCGTGGTTTTTACAGTAGTTGCGGGCGAACTCCAGCAGCTCCTCCATCACCCGCACCCGAAACTTCTGCTTTTGGTGGACAAAGGAGAAAGGGCGCTCCATCGGGGGATCAAGATCGATGGCCACCAAGCTACCCAGTCGCAGCTCTTTCTGAATGGTTGCCCGCGAGACCACCGAAATCCCCATTCCCGCCTCGACCGCACCCTTGACCGCCTCGGGGCTGCCCAGCTCCATCGACATATTCAGCTCTTCATTGCCGTTACGACCAAACTTGCTAAAGTACTCGTTAATCACCTCGCGGGTTCCAGAACCCTCTTCGCGGTAAATAAATGGGTATTTAACCAGATCTTCAATGCGCAGTAGGTCACGCCCCACTTCGGGGTGGTTGGGTGGCAGAATGGCAACCAGGCGATCCGGGCGGCACATCTCCACGACCAGGTTTTTATTCCCGACCGGCGCTTCAACCACTCCAAGATCAATAACGTTGTTTTCAACCATCTGCACAATTCCGTCGGTATTAGAAACCTTCAGATGGATATTGACATCGGGATACTTCTGCTTAAAGTCCCCGAGCAGTGCGGGTAGCATATACTCGGCAATGGTGGTGCTTGCTCCGATGGTGAGCGCTCCGCCCATCTCTCCGGTTATCGCCCGCACACTGTACTCCATCTCTTCATACTGCTCGAAGATCACGCTAGCGTAGCGGTGGACTACGGTACCGGCATCAGTGAGACTGATGCGGTTATGGGTACGGTCAAACAAGCGCGTATTGAAGTACTCCTCCAGTTGGCGCACCTGAAAAGTAACCGCTGGCTGGGTCATGTGGAGCGACTCTGCCGCTTTGGTAAAACTCAGCAGCCGGGCAACGGTGTAAAAAACCTGAAGTCTGCGATCTGCCATCTCTGTCCATCCCGGGTCAAGTTGCAATAAAATTCACTTATACCATATCACGCGCCAGCGACACAGTGACAAAACTCATGGAACGGCTATTTGCTCCCCCTGCCGCTGCGCACGCCAGCGCCGCACCAGCTCGACAAAGCGGGCAGTCCAGTGGTTACCACCGACAGCTCGTAGGTGGGCGTAGTTGGCAAGTAAGTTCTTGTAGAGGATGCCATCCTGTCTGCCGTCGATACCAACCCCGCGCACAACGCGATAGGCAAACCGGTAGCCGGGTTGCAGATTCTCAAGCGTGGAGTAGTGAAACTCATGCGCCGCCAACTCCTCCCCGGCAGGTCGCATGCGCCCCCAGGGGGCGTTGCCGTTCTCCAGCAGCCGCACATAGCCACGCCCCTGCGGGCGGGAGTGCATTACGCTATCGCCCTGCACCACCCCCACCATGGCGTGCTCCCGCCCCTGCCAGCGAATGCTGCGCGAGAGGTACATCAACCCGCCGCACTCGGCGTAGGTCGGCCCGCCGCGCTCGATAAAGTCGCGAATCGCCTCGCGCAGTGGGCAGTTCTGCTCCAGTTCGGCCATTGCGGTTTCGGGAAATCCACCGCCGATAAAGAGTCCATCAATTGCCGGTAGCCGGGGATCATGCAGCGCATCAATCGCCACTAACTGCGCACCCGCAGCCACCAGCCGCTCCAGATCGTCGGGATAGTAGAAGCCGAAGGCGCGATCCGCCAGGTAGCCGATGATAACCTTTGTATCAGAGGTTATCTCTTCAGGGGGGGGAGGCAGCGGTGCTGCGGGACGCTCGACGGAGGCTAGCAGCAGCCGTTCGAGGTCGATCTGCTCCTCCACCAGTCGCGCCAGCGCCTCAATCCGCTCCCCGGCCTCCCCCATCTCATTGCTCGGCATCAGCCCCAGATGGCGCTCGTCGATCTGAATCTGCGGTGCGTTAGGCACCGCTCCGAGGAGCGGCAGATCGGTGTAGTGTTCAATCACCTGTCGCAACTTCGCCTCGTGCCGCGCTCCGGCGACCCGATTGAGAATCACTCCGGTAATATGAAGATTTTTTCCGAAGGCGAGGTAGCCCAGCAGCAGCGGGGCAATTCCTCGGGTGATCCCGTGGCTATCAATCACCAGCACCACCGGGGTCTCCAGCAGCTCGGCGAGGGCCGCGTTGCTGTCGCTGCCATCGACCGAGAGGCCATCATACAGCCCCTTGTTGCCCTCAATCAGCACCACATCGGCACCCTGCCTCCGCTGCTCTAGCAGTTGGCGAATCTCCTCACGCTCCATCGTATAGAAGTCGAGGTTGTAGCAGGGACGACCAGCGGCGGCCCGCAGCCAGATCGGGTCGATGTAGTCCGGTCCCTTCTTAAAGGGCTGCACCACCAGGCCGCGCCGCACCAAGGCTGCGCAGAGACCAATGGCGAGGGTCGTTTTACCGGAGGATTTGTGGGCAGCGGAGAGGTAGAGCTGGCGCATCCCCTACTTGGTCTCCATCATCTGCATCTGGCGATCCATAAAGCTACGGTTGGAGTCATAACCCTGCCGTCGTTGAATATGCACCCGCACGGCGGTCTCGACCAGCACCGCCAACTGCTGTCCGGCGGTGACCGGCAGGGTGATCATCGGGATCCGAGTACCCAGAATATCGCGATAGGCAAAGCTCTCCAGGGCGCGGTTCTGCTGCCCTAGCTCGGTCGGCTGCATCCGTTTTAGCTCAATGAGCAGTTGCAGGTTTTTGCGCAGCTTGATCGAGCTATCCCCAAACAGGGCGCGAATATTAAGAAATCCTAACCCTCGCACCTCGATAAAGTCTTGCAGCACCGCCGGACAGGAGCCGCTCAGGAGATCCCCGTTGCGCCAGAACTCGGGGGAGTCGTCGGCGATAAAGCGATGCCCTCGGGAGATCATCGCTAACGCCAGCTCGCTCTTGCCGACCCCCGGCTCGCCGCTCAACACCACGCCGACCCCGTGGACTTCCAAAAAGACACCGTGCAGAATCAAGCTCTCGCCCAGCAGCGCCCGCTGGTAGTAGATCAGCTCGGCCTGCACCCGCTCGGCGGGAAGGGGTGAGGTGAAGAGCGGAATCGCCGCCCGCTCAAAGTAGCGCTGCTCGTCGCCGCTCGGCTCTGCGCCGTCGGCGATAATGAGCGCGAAGGGTTCGCCCACCATCATCTCGGCACACCATGCCACGCTGCTCTCGGCATCGCGCTGCCGCCACTGCTCACCCTCCACCACTCGTAGATAGTGGATTCCAGGAAGCTGATCGGGTCGCCACGCCACCATGCGCAGTTGGTGCGGCTCCACCGCAGGCCCCTCAATCCCTTCGGTAGCCCGTCCGGTGAGGCGTAACCGGGTGCGATTTTCACGCAGTAGTCGTTGCGGGGTGATCCGTTCTCTGGTCATGCTATCCATAACGCCGTGCGATATAGCGTTCCAAAATTTGCTGAAACTCGCCGCCGATATTCTCGCCTTTGAGGGTTGCGGTCTTTACCCCATCTTCATAAACCGGGGCGCTAGGGCTTTCGCCGCTGCCGGGAAGGGAGATGCCGATGTCGGCGTGACGACTCTCGCCGGGGCCATTGACGATACACCCCATAACCGCGACCTTTAAGCTTTCAACACCTGGGTAGTGGTCTTTCCAGAGGGGCATACGTTGCTGGATAAAGCCCTCGATCTCCTGCGCAAGACGCTGAAAATAGTCGCTGCTGGTACGGCCACAGCCGGGACAGGCGATCACT
Organism: Gammaproteobacteria bacterium; assembly: GCA_007135625.1. Taxonomy (GTDB): domain Bacteria; phylum Pseudomonadota; class Gammaproteobacteria; order Chromatiales; family Chromatiaceae; genus SLIM01. Next base: position 925 of record SLIM01000378.1, on the reverse strand, counting down.
GCCGGCTCAAAGGAGCGCAGCTCAAGAGCCTGAAGAATCTGGCGGGCCACGCGCACCTCCTCGCTGCGCTCTTCACCGGGCCGGGGGGTGAGGGAGATGCGAATGGTATCACCGATCCCCTGTTGCAGCAGTACCGCAAGTGCGGCGGTGGAGGCGATAATCCCTTGGTTTCCCATTCCCGCTTCGGTTAGGCCGAGGTGGAGGGAGTAGTCGCAACGTGCGGCGAGTGCCTGATAGAGCGCGATCAGATCTTGTACTCCGCTCATCTTGCAGGAGAGGATCAACTGTTCGCGGGATAGCCCCAACTCCTGCGCCCGTTCGGCACTCTCCAAGGCGGAGGTGATGAGGATTTCACGTATTAGCGCCTCGCCGCTCAGCGGCTGGGGGGCGTTGGCGTTGGCATCCATCATGCGGGCGACCAGTTGCTGATCCATGCTGCCCCAGTTGACCCCAATACGCACCGCTTTCTGGTAACGGCAGGCGCTCTCAATCATGGCGGCGAAGCGGTGGTCGCGCTGCGCCCCCTGGCCGACATTGCCGGGATTGATGCGGTATTTGGCGAGCGCCTCGGCGCAGGCCGGTTCGCGCTGCAACAGTTGGTGGCCGGTAAAGTGAAAGTCCCCAACTAGAGGGACGTTACAGCCCTGGCGGTCAAGCTCTTCGCGAATGCGCGGTATCGCCGCTGCGGCCGCTTCGCTGTTGACCGTCAGGCGCACCAGCTCAGAACCGGCGGCAGCAAGGGCTAGTACTTGGCGGACGCTGGCGGCAATATCGGCGGTGTCGGTGTTGGTCATCGACTGCACCACCACCGCCGCCCCGCCACCGACGACCACCCCGCCTACCGTAACCGCTACGCTGGGACGGCGCGGGATGGGAGGTGGGGGGGAAGGGGTTCTCTTCACTTCTGCTTTAGCTCCTTATAGAG
>SLIM01000043.1 GCA_007135625.1 Gammaproteobacteria bacterium | reverse complement strand
TTTAACCTATATGATATCTGTTATGCGGGAAATAGTGAGCAGCGACGAGGGTATATCGACTACATTGACAATGCCTACAGTGCGGAGCGCTTGACCCAGATCTTAACCCAGGTGGCCGAGATGATCGGGGCCAATATTTTGAACATCGCTCGCCAGAACTACGAACCGCAGGGGGCGAGTGTGACGATGTTGATCTCTGAGGAGCCTCTCACCGAGGCGGTTGTTGGCCATCTTGATAAGAGCCATATCACGGTACACACCTACCCGGAGTCGCATCCGAGCAATGGTATCAGCAGTTTTCGCGCTGATATTGATGTCTCTACCTGTGGCCACATCTCCCCGCTCAGAGCGCTAAACTTTCTCATTCACTCCTTTGAGTCGGATATCGTCATGCTCGATTATCGGGTGCGGGGTTTTACCCGTGATGTGGGTGGGCGGAAGCACTTTATTGATCACAATATCAGCTCTATTCAGCACTATATCAAGCCTACGACCCGCGTTCGCTACCAGATGATTGATGTCAATGTCTACCAAGAGAATATTTTTCACACCAAGATGATGATTAAGGAGTTCTGCTTGGATGACTATCTCTTCTGTATTGATGAGGTAGATCTTTCGGCGGCGGAGCATCGGCGATTGCGGCGCTTGGTGCAGCGGGAGATGAGCGAGATTTTCTATGGGCGTAATCTGGGGCGAAATCTGCAGTGAGTCGCCTCGGGCGCTGGTTCCCCCTCCCTGCCCTACTGCTCACTGGCTGTACTGTGGTGCTAACTCCACCATCACCTCCGCAGGAGGGGCGAGCACTCTTTCTGCTCGATCATGGTCGCCACAGCAGTTTGGTGTTAGAACGCGATGATGGGGGTTTAGCTCGCTATTCGTATGGGGATTGGCGCTACTATGCGGAGGGAGAGGCGACCTGGGGAGTGGGGTTTTGGGCATTACTGCGCCCGACACCAGCGGCTTTGGGTCGTCGCCTGCTCCCCGGCCCAGCCGACGAGGCGTCGCTTCGCAAGCAAGTGGCGGTCGGGGTTGAACGGCTCTTCCCGCTCTGTGCCGAGGCGGTGGCGGTTGATCGGTTGCTCGGTGAGCTAGATCAACTGCATCAGGGGGAGCATTCGCAGCGTCTCTTTCGTCCCGATTACGACCTGGAGTTTGTCCCGCATCCGCTACCTTACACGCTGCAACATAATTCCAATTATGTGGTAGGGAGCTGGCTGCAGCAGCTCGGAGTCGGTGTTGCTGGCCATCCGCGTCTGGCCAACTGGCGGGTGGCGGAGGGGGAGTCGGCGATGCCCTGCTCTACTCAGTGACACTTTTTGGCAGTATGTGACTTTCACTGCCTTTGCTGCTTGGCTTTTCGCGCAAATGTGGTAGATTAAGGAGTATCGGTATCTCTTTCACTCGTGAGGCAGCTTCTATGCGCATCTTTGTAATGTTTTTTTGTATTCTGTTTGTCGGTACGGCAGATGCCTTCTTTCGCTGCCAGAACCCGGATGGTTCGATCTCTTTTAGTGACTCTCCGTGCGGTACCCGGGATGAGGGGGTCGATCTTGAGCGCGAACGCCTGCATCAGGAGACGTTGCAGGCGCGACAGCGTGAGGAGCAGGAGCGGCTGGCTGCGCTGCAACGTGAGCGTGATGCCCAATTGCGGGAGGTTCGGCAACGTAAACAGCGCTTTATTCAGCAGTATCCGCGCCTGATTCAGGAGGGGGCATTTCCCAGTTATACCGCCGAGAAGTACCCGGAAATTGTCGCCGAGTATGAGGCGCAGCTCCTGGCGATTGAGCAGGCGCAACTCGATGCCGCCCGGCTGACCCTAAACAGCCAGCAGTGCGACCAGATTACCCGGGTCGAGCTAGATCCGGAGCATAGCAGTGCGGAACACTTTTCGCTACTGATTCGCTGTGTAAATGAGAAGCTCTTCCGCCTCGATAACAAAGAAATCGGCAACCGGGTTGTTCCCAAAGCGCTGGAGGAGGAGGAGGAGAAGTCTGAAGAGTAGAGGCGAATAGAGATCCGAAAGAGTGAGCAGCGTACACACCCTTGCTCTGCAAGGGGTACTGTTCTACGCTGCGGCTCTCGGCTCTCTCTTCTACTGCGCGGCACGCTGGATGGCTCGCCGGTAGGGCCGAATGTACTCGGCCTCAAACGACGACTTCCCCTTAGCCCCGCCGAAACGGTCCCAGTCGCAGCAGGGGTTCGGCTTCGTGGTCGCACCCTTCGGGAAAGTGGTGGGGTTCGATGTAGTCCTGCTCGACCAGCTTTGCCTCCAACTTCTTAGCCAGTGAGGCAAAGAGCGCCCGTGAGGCGTTGTTGGAGGGGGAGACGGTACCTTCGATCCAGTGAACCCCGCTGCACTGGGGGCGCTCTAACAGCTCTTCCAGCATCTTGCGAGCGACCCCCTGGCCACGAGCGGCAGGGGCGACACCGACTTGCCAGACAAAGAGGGTATCTGGCTGTCCGGGCGGAATGAAGGCGGTGGCAAACCCTAGCAGTTGCCCCTCACTCTCGGCCACCACGCAGCTACTGGAGAAGCGGTCACACAGAAGCTGATAGGCGTAGACTGCGTTAAGATCGAGGTTGCCAGCAGCGCGTACTAGCTCCCAGATAGGAGCGCCGTCGGCAAGCTGTGGCGGACGGTAGTAAATGGTGAGGGGGGGGGCATTTGACATGGTAGAGGAGCTCCTCTTGCTGATGAATCGTTTCGTGGGTTCGATTATTCCGTACTCAGACATTTTTTTCAATCCATCTTAAATGTGGATACTGTAATCTTGGAGATAAAGATCATGCCGCAACTCTTACCTACTTCGCGTGCCGCCCGTCTTGCCGGCATCTCCAGAGGTGAACTGCAACGCCGCATTCGCACCGGTGATTTATCGACCTTTGAGGGGAGTGTTGACATTAATGAGCTGATCAAGCTCTACCCTGAGATCAATCTTGATGGAAGCGGAATGCTGGAGAAGGTGCGGGATATTAAGGCCAATGCCCGCCCGAAAAAGCGCTATGAGGAGGCAATTCCGAGTGCCGAGGTGCTGGTCTCTCGCCTGAAGGCAGTTGGTCAGGATCTGTTTCATGCACGCACCGACATCCATCGCCTGGAGAAGCTGGTCAGTGAGATTAAGGGGCGGATGCAAGAGATCTGTGCCAAGCGTGAGTGTGACCCGAAGCAGGAGCTTAGCGCTCTTACACAGTGGATTGATAAGGCCTTTCAGACCTTCTCGGACAGCTCAAAGAGTGCGGCGAATGTGCGTGCTAAAGACGCCTTTATGCGCATTATGGCAGCGCATATCAAACTGCTCCCCAGTGGGCATGAGTTTTTTCTCGAAGGGCAGGATACCCTGCTAGCGGCATCCGTTCGCTCCGGTCTCTATGTAAACTACGGCTGTACTAAAGGGAACTGCGGTTCGTGTAAGGCACGCCTAGTCGAGGGGGAGGTCCATCAGGTACGCGACCATGACTACATTCTGAGTGAGCATGAGAAAAGTATGGGCTACCTGCTGATGTGTTCTAACACTGCGGTAACTGACGTTGTGCTGGAGGCCGCTGAGGCGGAGAGTGCTGCGGATATCCCGCAGCAGCGGATTCGTGCGGCGATCCGTAAGGTGGAGAGTCTGGAGGAGGATCTGCGCCTGCTCCATATTACCACCCCAAGAACTCATACCTTGCGCTTTATGGCGGGACAGAGTATCCGCTTGACCCTGGATCAAGGGGAGACGACTCTGCAGCCGGTCGCAAGCTGCCCATGCGATAGCCTCAATCTTCAGATTCTGCTGCGCCGTAACGATGCAGACCCCTTTATTAACGCAGTGTTTACCGGACTGGAGCTGCCGGAGACGGTCACCCTAGTAGGCCCCGAGGGGGATTTTGTGCTGCGCAATGATGTTTCAAATCCGCTGCTGTTTATCGCCGTTGATGATGGTTTTGCCCCGATTCGCAGCCTTATAGAACACGCTATTTCTATGGATAATGCCGAGTCGGTTCAGTTGATTCGTATTACCCGCGAAACCAAGACACCCTTCCTGGATGGGCTGTGCCGCTCTTGGAGTGATGCGCTGGATAATTTTTCTTACCGCCACTTGGCTGGGGATTGGCAACTGGAGCAACTGCTGGAGTCGGTGCGTGCGGTTCAGGAGAACCCTAGCGCCCTGCATCTCTATATCGCTGGCCTAGCGGATCCGCAGCCGCTGCTGGAGTCGCTCATTGGGTTGGGAATTGAGCGGGAGAATATACGCTGGCAAGAGATTGGATAGCAAGGGAAAGAGGGGGTGGTTGGTGCCGGGGGCGGGACTCGAACCCGCACGGCCGAAGCCACCTGATTTTGAGTCAGGCACGTCTACCAGTTCCATCACCCCGGCAGGAGCGAAGAGGCCCCTATTCTAGCCTTTTTGCCGTCAGTTGCAACAAAAAAATGATCGCCGGTTGCCCGCGCTCGCCTCTTCCCCTACTGATCATACTCGTTATCTTTCCAGGTGCGAAGCGCTGTAAAGAGCGCTTCTGGCCCTTCCAGCCTCTTTCCGGCCCAACGCTCTGCGGCGGCGATGACGGCTGTTTGGTCGGTGCGCAGAAATGGATTGCTCTCCAGCTCTAGGGCCAGCTCTCCGGGTACGCTACGCCCGCTGCTCGCGATCTGCTGCTGCACCTGCGCTGTACGCTGCACTAGCGAGGGGTTGTCGGGTTCTACCCAGCGGGCAAAGCCGAGATTATCCAGCGTATATTCGTGGGCGCAGTAGATTTGGGTGGCGGGGGGAAGCTCTGCTACCCGCTTCAGGGAGTGGGTCATCTGGCGGTAGGTGCCGCTGAAGACCCGTCCGCAGCCGCCGAGAAAGAGCAGGTCGCCACAAAACAGCGCCCCTTCTCCCAAGTAGCCGAGGTGTCCTTCGGTATGTCCCGGTAGCTCCAGTACTTGGAGCGAAGTGCCGACGATGGTGAGGGTATCCCCCTCCCCGACTCGGTCGGTGAGTTCCGGGATCGGTTCGTTGGCCGGGCCGTAGACCCGCACTTCGGGAAAAGCGCGGCGCAGGGCGGCAATGCCCGCAATGTGGTCGCTGTGTTTATGGGTGACGAGAATGCTCTCTAAATATAGCCCTTGCCGGTGCAAGGCGGCGATGACTGGTGCGGCATCCCCCGGATCGACTACCGCCGCACCGCCTTGCGCCCCCTGCAGGAGCCAGATGTAGTTGTCGCTAAAGGCGTGAATCGGGCTAATTTTCACCCCTACCTCCGGTTATTTTCCATAGAGCTGCTGTGGGGAGATCAGTGGGTCGCTGGTGATCACGACCCGATCCCCTTGCAGGGCGTTGTAGAAACAGCTTCGCCGTCCGGTATGGCAGGCCGGGCCGTGCTGATCGACTAGCAGCAGTAGCGTGTCGCCGTCACAATCGAGGCGCAGCTCCTTCAGCCGCTGCACCTGTCCCGACGACTCTCCTTTGCGCCAGAGCCGGTTGCGTGAGCGCGACCAGTAGCAGACCTGCCCCTGGGTTAGGGTCTCCTCCAGTGCCTCCCGGTTCATCCAGGCCATCATCAGCACCTCTTTGCTGTCGTACTGCTGGGCGATTGCGGGAAGCAGTCCCTGTGAATCGAACGGGAGTTCGGCGAGAAGCTCTGCCCACGCTAGGCTGGCCCCTTGTGGTAGCCCTTCACTCTGCTTTAGTATCACCAATAGGGTACTCCTGCTCTCCTGCTCTCTGCCGTTCACATCACTAAAACGTCACTTTTTATCAAAGACCCTTTTTGTTGCTTTAAAAAGGGTGCTCCTGCTCTCTACCGTTTACGCCATGAAAACGTCACTTTTTACTAAAGACCTTTTCCATTGCCTCAAGCAGCGTTTCACGATTCGCCGGTTTAGTGAGATAGGCATCAGCCCCCACCAAGCGACCGTGAGCCTTATTAATCGCCGAGCCTTTGGAGGTGAGCATAATGACATGGGGCGAGGGCTGGATCTTTTTCATCAGTTTGCAGGTTTGAAAGCCGTCGATACCCGGCATCATAACATCCAAGAAGATGATGTCGTAGTGGTTCTGCTTCTGCATCTCCAGAGCCGACTGCCCTTCGGAGGCGAAGTCGGCCTTGATCCCCGCAGCGGCCAAGGTCAGCTCCATCTGCTTCTGCACCAGCATACTGTCATCCACCACCAACACCCGCAAATCGACCTGTTTGCCATGTTTGCCCTCCTCATGGGAAGCCCCCTTAAGGGTTTCAAAGATGCTGGTCTGGGTACCAGTCACCTCACCTCCCACGCTCAATTCAGGAGCGTAGTTCAGTACCTCCATGGTAACCTGATCAAGCACCTTAAGCACCCGGTTAGGGAGCAGCGGACGTTCGATCTTGTAGCCCTTGAGCGCCTTGGCACGCTCATCTCCACGGTCGTGAATGACCACCACGGGTACTCCAATTGGGGCTTTTGACGGATTGCCGTCAATGACCACAACATCGGCATCACTCACCGCTTCGCCCGCTTCCAACAGTTGGTAGACTCGTGTCCTGAATTGGGACAACCGTACCGCACGATCCATCATCGCCTGTTCGACCTCTTTAACGCCGATCAGACCCACCGTAAATGTTCGATGCTCCATAGTCGAGTACCTCAACCCCGTTCGTATTGACTCTATCGCTATCCGATGACTGCCCGCTACCGCTCCGTTACACCGCTCGAAAGTGATGCTTCATGATAACGCAAAACATCCGAACCCTATACAATATTTATGCCGAAAAAGCTGCTTATTATGGCGCTTGTTGTGCAACTTGCTGTATAACGGATCTCCTTATTATAACGCTTGTTGTGCAACCTGCTGTATAACGGATCTCCGGTGGCTGCCGCATAATACATGATTTCATAAGTTATTCTCTCGTTATTTATCCTCTCGGAGTGGTTGCCGCTTCACTCCGTCGGCTCCAGTGGAACCAGTAACCGCGCCAGATCGGGAACCAGAATCGGTTGCCGCTCCCATTCAAAGCAGGCGATCATCAAGGTACGCCAGACACTGGGAATCCCCGAGGGGGGAACGACCTCCATCTCGTCGCCTACAGCGATCCCTTTGGGGGCCTTGCGGATCAGCAGCCCGGCACGACTGACCATCGCCCCGCTGGTGGTCTGATAGGCAAGAATCACGGTGTAGGGGGTGAGGGTAGGGTTTACGGCAGATGCCGCTGCTGCCTGCGGTTGGAGCCGAGAGAGATCGAGCAGCGGGATCACCTCATTGTGGCGAATCGCGACATGCTGGCAGAAATCGGGGCCACGTGGTACCAAGTGGCGCTCCGGGGTCTCCAGCACCTCGACCATCTCGTGCTCGCTAATCGCGATTAGAAAGGGGGCGCCGACATCCAACACCCAAGCCTTGGCACGTTCAGCCATCGCTCCTCTCCTGTGCGTGATCAAGCAGTTCTCTAGCCAGTCTATCGACATCAATCAGGAGTGCAACCCTGCGTTTATCGGGCAGTAGCAGCGCTTGCAACAGGGGGTCACTGGCCGCCAGAATCGGGGGCAGCGAGTGGAGACTGACCAGCGGGCTGGCAATGACTTCGTCAACTTGGTCACAGGGTACCCCAAAACAGCGTCCAGTGCTATCCTGTAACCAGATCAGCGCCTCCCGCTCTGCCGCCTGGGGGGCGGGACGCAACTGCCGATTAACCGTAAAAATCGGACCCTGTGGGTGCGCGGTGGGATCACGCGGTTGTTGATAACCGGTAGTTTCGTCGTTAAAGACCCCAATCCATACCTGATCAATCGCAAAAATCAGCCAAGAGGGCTGCTCGGCGGGGCTGCTGGGAAGATCGCTGGTGCTACTATTCATCGGGGCGTTCTCTCTAGGCATCCTTAGCGGTTGAGTAGCTCTCTCATCAGGCCATGGAGCTGCTGCTGATCGAAGGGCTTGGTCAGGTAGTGGCTGGCTCCGGCGGCCATCGCCCGATCACGATGCTTTTTGGTGGAGCGCGAGGTGATCATCACCAGCGGAATATCGCGAGTCTCTTCGCGAGCGCGTACATGGGTGGTCAGCTCAATGCCGTTCATGCGCGGCATCTCCATGTCGCTCAGGATCAGGTCGGGCTGGAACTCGTCGAGTACCCGAATGGCATCCATGCCATCAATGGCCGAGGCGACCTCATACCCTGCCGCTTCAACGGCGATCTCTAGCGATTTGCGGGCGCTCAGGGAGTCATCAACCACCATCACCCGAGGGGTATGTTGCTGCTCTTCGGCAAAGTAGCGTTCAAAGGTCGCAGCGTCTAGGGTGTCGGCCAGGGTGCGGCGGCGGCTGTCACGCAGCAGTTGGCGCATATCGAGGATCGGGGCGATATCACCATCGGCAAGAATGCAGGCTCCGCTGACCCCGCGCACCGGCTCCAACCAGGGGCCGAGTGGCTGTACCACCACATCGCGGCTCTCCATCGCTTGGTCGAGCAGCACCCCTTGAAAAGCAAGGTCGTCATGGATCAGCAGTACCGTTTTGCCGCGATAGTCACGAAACTCTTGGGCATCGCTGCCGCGTCCAATGAGTGAGCGCAGGGCGCGAATCGAAAAACTCTCTTGCCCAAGACGAAAACTCCACTGCTCCCCTTCACTGCTGATTGACTCCTCATCGGGGTAGAGGATCTGGTTCACATCGTCGCTGGGGATGGCCAAGATCTGGCTCTCCAGGCGTACCAGCAGAACCGGGGCTGAAACCAGGGTGAGCGGTAGCCGGATAATGGTCTCTGCGCCACCCTCCTGGCGGTTATTGAGTACCATGCTGCCCCCCAGCTCCTCGACCGATTGGCGCACGACATCCATGCCAATGCCGCGCCCGGAGAGGGTGGTCACTTTCGCTTTGGTGGAGAAACCGGGCATGAGAATCAGCCGCAGGATCTCACTCACCGGTAGATCGGGGGCGATTTCGACACCGCGCTTGGCGGCGGTCTCGCGAATGCGTTCGAGGTTAAAGCCCGCTCCATCATCCAGCACCCGAATCAGGATGGTGTTGCCCTGCCGGCGAAACGCGATGTCGATCCGCCCCTCGCCCAGCTTGCCGCGCTCCTGCCGCTCCGTGGGGGACTCAATCCCGTGATCGACACTATTGCGCAGCATGTGCATCAAAGCATCCCGCAGCCCGTTGATAATATCGGTGTCGGCCAGTAACTGCTCGCCCTCAACAAAGATTCGCGCCCGTTTGCCCGCTGCCCGGCACGCCTCGCGCACGGTGCGCTCCAGGCGGGGGATGAGGACGCTGACCGGAATCATTCGCGTGGCCAGCACCGCCTCGTTAATCTCGCGGCTCAGACGCTCTTGGCGGTGGCCGATGGCGACCAGTTGTTGCAGCCCCTCTTCGGCGATGCGGGCGATCTCTTGGCCGTCAACGAAAGACTCATTGAGGGAGCTGGCGATTCCATGCAGCTCATGGTACTGATCCATCTCCAGCGGATCGAAATCCTCGCCCTCCTCATCGACCGGTTTGCTGCGCACCTCAACCAGGGTCTCTAAGTCTCCCAGCCGCTGGCCGGTTACCATCCCTTGGCGGTGGATCGAGCTGACCTGCTCCAACACCGGGGTGAGCCGTCCTTGCAACTGCGCTACGGCAGTGGTCATCTCGCCTACCAGGCGCATTAGGTGAATGATGCGGGCGGTGGGTACTCGTAACGAGCTTTCGGCAACCGCATGGGTCGCCTCCCCCTCTTTGCGGGCGACGGCGGGTGCCTCAATCTGCTCCGGGGCGGGCTGGCTCTTGCCCATCTCCACCACCCGCGCCGCCCACTGGCCGAGGTCGTGGATCTTTTCGCCGGCATCGGGGTGGGGATCGCCCTTGCCCTGAATCGCCCCGATCAGGTTATCCAGTAGCTCGGCGCTCTCCTTTAGTTCTCCCAGTGCTAACGGGGAGAACGGCT
>SLIM01000369.1 GCA_007135625.1 Gammaproteobacteria bacterium | reverse complement strand
TTGGCATTCAAGAGGAGCGGTTGCAGCGGCTGGTGCAGCAGATTCGCGAACAGGAGAAACCCGATGCGGTAGTACTGCTCTCCCACAACGGCATGGACGTAGACCTTAAAATGGCCTCGCGAGTCAGCGGTCTCGATGCGATTCTCGGCGGCCACACCCACGACGGCATCCCCGCCCCCAGCATTATCCGCAATCCCGGCGGCAAGACCCTAGTCACCAACGCCGGTTCCAACGGTAAGTTTGTCGGGGTACTTGACCTCGATGCGCGTAACGGCAAGGTACACGGCTTCAACTACCGGCTGCTGCCGGTTTTCTCCAACCTGATCGAGCCGGATGGCGAAATGCAGGGCTATATCGACGAAGTTCGCGCCCCCTACACCGCGCAGTTGGAAGAGGAGCTGGCGGTGGCCGAGGAGACCCTGTTTCGGCGCGGCAATTTTAATGGCACCTTCGATCAGGTTATCGTCGATGCCCTCACCACGGTGAAAGATGCCCAGATCGCCTTCTCCCCCGGTTTCCGCTGGGGTACCACCGTACTGCCGGGGCAGACCATCACCATGGAGCATGTTCTCGACCAGACCTGCATGACCTACCCCGAGACCTACCGCCGCGAAATGTCGGGCGAAGAGCTGAAGATGATCCTCGAAGATGTCGCCGACAACCTGTTTAACGCAGACCCCTACTTTCAGCAGGGCGGCGATATGGTGCGCGTCGGTGGCATGGACTATGTGTGCGAACCCAACGGCACCATCGGCAACCGCATCAGCAGCATGACGCTTAACGACGGCACCCCGGTCGAAGCGGGCAAGCAGTACATGGTTGCGGGCTGGGCCACCGTCGCGGCCCAAGCTCCCGGTCGCCCGGTCTGGGAGGTGGTCGCCGACTACCTGCGGGATCAGAAGAGCGTCAAAATCACCCGTCTCAACACTCCAAAACTTAAAGGAGTAACCGGCAACCCCGGCATCGCAGACGACTGATTCGCTCTCCCCGGCATTGGCGACCATCGACACCCAAACGCCAACTGGCGGAAACTTTAGGGTGCCGCCGGTCGCCTTGCGAGGCGCAGAGGGTCTGCAGAAACGCCTTTATACCGCTGGAACGCAAGGCTTCCGCCGGTGGCGGCGACCCCCTGACAGTTCTCGCCAAGGCGACGATCAAAACCAACTAATACCCGGACAAGGTCTTTATATGAGACATCACGACAGAAGTTTAGTATACTCCAATATTCTGTTTCACTGGATGCGAGTCGCAGCATGATTCAACCGGAAGATCGCCCCGACCGCCAGATCGGTCGCCACGAAGTTAAAGAGACCACCTGCTACATGTGCGCCTGCCGCTGCGGCATTCGCGTCCATCTGCGGGATGGTGAGGTGCGCCACATCGAGGGCAACCCCAATCACCCGCTTAACGAGGGCGTACTCTGCGCCAAAGGCTCCTCCGGGATTATGAAGCAGTACTCCCCGGCACGCATCACCCAACCGCTGCTGCGTCGGGCCGATGGCGAGCGGGGGCAGTCGGCCTTTGAGCCGATCTCCTGGGAGCGGGCCTTTGGCATTATTGAGGAGCGCCTGAGCAAGATTCGCGGCGAAGACCCCAAAAAATTCGCCCTCTTCACCGGACGCGACCAGATGCAGGCGCTCACCGGACTCTTCGCCAAGCAGTTCGGCACCCCCAACTACGCCGCCCACGGCGGCTTCTGCTCGGTCAACATGGCCGCAGGCATGATCTACACCATCGGCGGCTCCTTTTGGGAGTTCGGCGGGCCGGATCTGGAACGCGCCAAGCTCTTCGTGATGATCGGCACCGCCGAAGATCACCACTCCAACCCGCTTAAAAAAGAGCTGGCCCGCTTCAAGCGGGCGGGCGGACGCTTTGTCTCGATCAACCCGATTCGCACCGGCTACTCCGCCATCGCCGATGAGTGGGTACCGATCAAGCCCGGCACCGACGGGGCGCTGCTGCTCGCCTTTATCCACGAGATCATTAAACACGGCCTCTTCGACCGCGAGTTTCTGGTGCGCTACACCAACGCCGCCGAGCTGGTGATTCAGGACGAAAGCCGCGATGATCACGGGCTGTTCAAGCGCTTTGAGATGCACATCGAAGAGGGGTGCTTCGACCCGCAAAACAAGCTGTGGTGGGATCGCGAGCTGGACAAGCCAATCTCCACCCACACCGAAGGGGTTGACCCCTACCTATTGGGTGAGTTTACCCTGGAGGATGGCACTCCACTAAAACCCGCTTTCCAACTGCTCAAGGAGCGGGTGGAACTCTACACCCCGGAGTGGGCGGAGCGCATCACCGGCATCCCTGCCGCCACCATCCGCCGCCTCGCCCACGAAATGGGGGTGACCGCCCGCGACCAGAAGATTAAGCTGCCGATCCGCTGGACCGACTGCTGGGACAAAGAACACGACTCGGTCACCGGCAACCCGGTCGCCTTTCACGCCATGCGCGGCCTGGCCGCCCACTCCAACGGCTTTCAGAGCATTCGGGCGCTAGGCATTCTGATGTCGATCCTCGGAACGATTGATCGCCCTGGCGGCTTTCGCCACAAAGCCCCCTTTCCGCGCCCCATCCCCCCCTGTCCCAAGCCGCCCAACAGCCCCGAGGGGGTGAAGCCCAACACCCCGCTCGACGGCATGCCGCTGGGCTGGCCGGCCAAACCCGATGACCTCTTCGTGGATGAGCAGGGCGAGCCGGTGCGCCTCGACAAGGCCTTCTCCTGGGAGTACCCGCTCTCCGTTCATGGGCTGATGCACAACGCCATTACCAACGCCTGGCGCGGCGACCCCTACCCGATCGACACCCTGCTGCTGTTTATGGCTAACATGGCCTGGAACAGCTCGATGAACACGGTGCATGTGCGCGAAATGCTCACCGACAAGGAGGAGAACGGCGACTACAAAATCCCCTTTATCATTGTTTGCGACGCTTTTCAGTCGGAGACCATCGCCTTCGCCGACCTGGTACTGCCCGACACCACCTATCTGGAGCGCCACGACGCGATGTCGATGCTTGATCGCCCGATCTCCGAATTCGATGGCCCGGTCGATTCGGTGCGCATCCCGGTGGTCAAGCCCACCGGCGAGTGCAAGCCGTTTCAAGATGTGCTGATCGAGATCGGCTCACGCCTCAAGCTCCCCGCTTTTGTTGATGAGCGCGGCCAGCGCAAGTTTCGCGACTACCCCGACTTCATCACCAACTACGAAACCTCCCCCGGCTCCGGCATCGGCTTTCTCGCCGGTTGGCGCGGTGCCGCCGGAGAGAAGTTTCTTAAAGGCGAACCCAATCCGCGCCAGTGGGAGATGTACCAAAAGAACGGCTGTGTCTACCACCACAAACTACCGCGTAGCTACCAGTATATGCGCAACTGGAACCAGGGCTATTTGCAGTGGGCGCGAACCCACGGCATGACCCGCTACGCCGAACCGATTACCCTCCATATCTACTCGGAGCCGTTGCAGAAGTTCCGCCTCGCCGCCCAGGGTAAGGGGCCGGGCAAAAAGCCGCCCGAGCGCCTGCGCAAGCGGGTGGAGACCCACTTCGACCCCCTCCCCTTCTACAGCGAGACGCTGCTGGCGAAGCTGGTCGATACCCACGCCTACCCGCTCAACGCCCTGACCCAGCGACCGATGGCGATGTACCACTCGTGGGACAGCCAAAACGCCTGGCTGCGCCAGATTCATACCCACAACTACCTCTTTGTCAACCCGCGCCTCGGCCAGCAGCAGGGCTTCGACGATGGCGACTGGGTCTGGATCGAGTCGCCCACCCACAAAGTGCGCTGCATGTGCCGCTTCTCCGAAGCAGTGGAACCCGGCACGGTGTGGACCTGGAACGCTATCGGCAAGGCGAGCGGCGCGTGGGGTCTCTCCCCCAAAGCCAACGAATCGCAGCAGGGGTTTTTGCTCAACCATGTGATCCCCGAGGAGCTGCCCCCCTGCGAGGCGGGCGAGCATCTCTCCAACTCCGACCCGGTCACCGGCCAGGCCGCCTGGTTCGATGTGCGGGTGAAGGTCTATAAAGCCGATGCCGCCGAACCGGCGCAGAGCTGGCCGCAGTTTGATGGCCATAAAGCCGTGCCGGGGCAGCAGACCCGCTTTCGCAAGTGGCAGAGCTATGTGGCGGGGATGTTTCGCAAGAGTGCGGGGATTGGGTAGTGGATTGGCAACAGTTACGTAGTCAATACCCGGACTGCTGGGTACTGGTAGAGGCCACCAAGGCGCACTCCAGCGATGGTGAGCGCGTCCTTGATGAACTCGCCCTCATCGCCCGCTTTGACGACTCCGATAGCGCGATGCGTGACTACCAACGCCACCACCACGCGGCACCGCAACGGGAGTTCTATGTACTCCACACCAACCGTAGCGAGCTGGATATTCGTGAGCGGCGGTGGATTGGGGCAAGGGGGCGATGACCCGCCTCAGAATCGAGGGTGGCTTGCCCTTCATTGAGGTCACTCTGCGTTATCGGGGAAAGAGCCTGCGACTGAAAAATGTATTGGTCGATACAGGATCTGCCGGTTCGCTATTTTCTGCTGATCGCGTCGCCGAGATTGGTATCCAACTGGAAGCGCACGATACTTTACAACGCATTGCAGGAGTTGGCGGAAGCGAGTTCGTATTTACTAAGCACATTGAGAGTCTTGCGTTGGGAGATATGTGCTGTGCAAATAGGGAGATCGAGGTAGGAGCCATGGATTATGGCTTCCCGATTGAGGGTATCTTGGGAAGTGATTTTTTGCTCGCAGTCGGCGCACTGATCGACATGAACACACTGGAAATTCGGTTAGCAGTATGACACAATTAGCTTTAGTTATTGACCTTAATGTCTGCGTCGGCTGTCACGCCTGCGTGACCAGTTGCAAACAGTGGAACAGCTCCGGCTGGGCCGGCCCCATGCCCGACCGCAACCCCTACGATGCCGACCCCAGCGGAGTCTTCTTCAACCGGGTGCAGACCTTTGAGATCGGCACCTATCCCAATACCGAGACGCTCCACTTCCCCAAATCGTGTCTCCACTGTGAAGAGCCACCCTGCGTCCCGGTCTGCCCCACCGGGGCCAGCTACAAGCGCGAAGACAACGGCGTGGTACTGGTCGATTACGACAAGTGCATCGGCTGTAAATACTGCTCCTGGGCCTGCCCCTACGGAGTGCGCGAGTTTGACGAAAAGAACAAGGTGATGAAAAAATGCACCCTCTGCATTGATCGCATTACCGACCTGACCCTTCCCGAAGCGGAGCGCAAACCGGCCTGCGTCCTCTCCTGCCCCACCAGCGCCCGGCTGTTTGGCGATGTCCACGATGCCGACTCCGAAGTCTCGCTAGCGATTCGCGAACGCGGCGGCTACCAACTCCAACCGGAGTGGGGAACCCAGCCCTCCAACCACTACCTGCCCCGGCGCAAGGTGCGCATCCATATCCACGAAGATGAGCTAGTGCGCAGTGACAACCCGCTGGTCAAAGAGGATCTGCCGGTGCTGCCGCAGGATGTTGATACTCTTGATGATGTGGCGTGGTAACTTGGGTTGCTCTTCATGCCGCATTGCACTCTGCTCGTCAGTGGTACTCCGATGAGTTCGGAAAATAGCACGAAAATTTTACATTTCATCGTAACTATACGACTGTCCGCATGAACATCATTGCAGATACAAATATTTTTCTTGCAGTTGCGCTCAATGAGCCAGAGAAGAATCGTATCATTCGGCTTACGGGGTCGTTATCCATCGTAGCACCCGAAATCTTGCCTTACGAAATTGGCAATGCTTTATCCGCTATGATAAAACGGCATAAACTTACTGGCGATGAAGCGCTGAAGGCAGCAATAGCCACCAAAGGCATCCCTGTACAATTGGTAAATGTTGATGTTCAGGCTTCGCTACGCATCGCCATAGAACACAATATCTATGCCTATGATGCCTATTTTCTTCAATGTGCCAGAATATATTCGCACCCCCTCCTAACATTAGATCGCAGGATGATGCAGGTAGCGAATCAACTTGGCATAACGCTACTGGAGTAGTTGTACCATGAAGATTTTCACCGACTCTGAAGCACGACAAGACCTATCAAAAATTCTTGTTTTGGCCCAAGAAGAAGAGATTGAAATCCACAGAGATGATGGAGCTGTATTCTCCCTCCACTCGAAGCGTAACAAGAGAGAGTCACCTTTCGATGTGCCTGGAGTAAAGACCTCAGCCACGACTAGAGACATCTTGGATGCCATCCGTGCGTCACGTCGGCACGAATCCACTACCCCAGAGAGTCAGTAATATGGAATGGAGCGAACTCTGCATTGAAGTCTCCTCCGCCAGCAATTCGCACCTCTTTATTTCCATTATCCTTAGACCCTTAAACACAGAGCAACCGCCATGCACCCAGCCCTCTCTGTAATCTTCCTTACCACCCTTATTGGTGTCGGTCAGGGACTCTTTCTGGCCCTCTACACCGGCCAGGTCTACTCGCTGGCCAACCTGCTCCCCGCCCAAGAGAGCATCGGCTTCTACGCCATCGGCAGCCTACTGGCACTCTTGCTACTGGGTGCGGGACTCTTCGCCTCCTTCTTCCACCTCGGCCACCCCGAGCGGGCGTGGCGAGCGATTGCCAAGTGGAAAACCTCCTGGCTCTCGCGTGAAGTGATCGTCCTTCCCGCCTTTATGTTGATGGTCGCCCTCTACGGGGTGATCCACTACTTCGGCTGGACCGAGAGCTGGTTTGTCATTCAAGAGA
Organism: Gammaproteobacteria bacterium; assembly: GCA_007135625.1. Taxonomy (GTDB): domain Bacteria; phylum Pseudomonadota; class Gammaproteobacteria; order Chromatiales; family Chromatiaceae; genus SLIM01. Next base: position 3,189 of record SLIM01000369.1, on the reverse strand, counting down.
CCCTGCCGGTCGATGCCAGCCTAGTGGCCGGTCTCCTCGCCAGCCTCCTCGCCTTCGCCCTCTTCATCTCCACCGCCATGATCTACGCCGGAGTCAAGTTTCTGCAAGAGTGGCACAGCCCGCTAACGGTCGCCAACTACACCCTGCTCGGCATCGCCTCCGGCTTTATGCTCGCCGCCGCCTTCTCGGCCTATAGCGGAGTCGATCTGGTCGCCTTCTTCGGCACCTGGGCGGTGATCTTCACCCTCGCCGCACTCCTCACCCGAGGTGCCAGCCTACTGCGCAATGCCGGTCTCAAACACAAAATCACCACCCAAACCGCCATTGGGGTGCGCCATAGCCATATTGAGCAAAAGGCACAGGGCTTTATCGGCGGTTCTTTCAATACCCGCGAATTCTTTCACGGAGCCACCCCCACCACGATGAAAACGGTTCGGGCGCTGTTTCTGCTGCTGCTCTTCCCGCTGCCGGTGCTGCTAATCGCCGCCGCCTACTTCACCGCCTCCGCCACCCTGCCGCTACTCGCCTTTGCGGTGCAGTACCTCGGCCTGCTGCTGGAGCGCTGGTACTTCTTCGCCGAAGCGACCCATCCGCAGAATCTTTACTATCGGTCGATGGCGTAGGTTTTATCGCCTGGGTTATGGCTCCGGCTAGTACCATACTATACTGAGCGTTATCGCTTAGGATCAGACCATTTTTCTAACACGGGCAAGGAATCACCGGAGAAGTGTCGGTCATGTCACACGCTGACTCGCGAGATCTGGCCTTTTCGCCCTCTTTCAGGTACCCTTGTACCACGATAAAGACTCTCCCTTAGTCATGACCCCTTGAGGATAGACCATGAGCAAAAATGTGCTGATTATTGGTGCCGGTGGTGTAGGAAATGTGGTAGTCAAGAAGTGCGCCATGAATCCCCAATACTTTGACAAGATTCATCTTGCCAGCCGCACCGTTGCCAAGTGTGAGGCGCTGCGCCGGGAGATTGGCGAGCGCATTACCTCGGTTCATGCAGTGGATGCCGACGATGCCGGACGGGTGGCGGCGCTGCTGCGTGAGGTGCGCCCCGATCTGGTGGTCAATGTCGCCCTCCCCTACCAAGACCTGCCGATTATGGATGCCTGCCTGGAGACCGGGATCGACTACCTCGACACCGCCAACTATGAACCCAAGGATGTCGCCAAGTTTGAGTACTCCTGGCAGTGGGCCTACCAAGAGCGTTTTACCCAGAAAGGGATCACGGCGCTGCTCGGCTCCGGTTTCGATCCGGGGGTGACCAATGTCTACACCGCCTATGCGGCCAAGCACTACTTCGATGAGATGCACACTCTCGATATTGTTGATTGCAACGGCGGCGACCACGGCCAGGCTTTTGCCACCAACTTTAACCCGGAGATCAACATTCGGGAGATCACCCAGCGAGGCCGTTATTGGGAAGATGGCGCGTGGCATGAGACCGACCCGCTCTCGCTGCGTGAGGATCTCGACTATCCGGGGGTAGGGGTTCGCGCCTCCTACCTGCTCTATCACGAAGAGCTGGAGTCGCTGGTCAAACACTTTCCGACGCTGCGCCGCGCCCGTTTCTGGATGACTTTTGGTGAGCAGTACCTAACCCATTTGCGGGTATTGCAAAATGTCGGCATGACCTCGATTGAGCCGGTGGAGTTTCAGGGGCGCAAGATCGTACCGCTGGAGTTTCTCAAGGCGGTGCTGCCCGATCCGGGGAGCCTCTCGACCGGGTATACCGGACAGACCAGCATCGGCACCCATATCACCGGGATCAAGGATGGCAAGGCGAAGGAGGTCTTTATCTGGAATAACTGCGATCACCACCAGTGCCACCTGGAGGTGCAGGCGCAGGCGGTCTCCTATACCACCGGGGTGCCGGCGATGATCGGGGCTTCGCTCATGCTGGATGGCACCTGGAAGCGGGCCGGGGTGTGGAATATGGAGCAGTTCGATCCCGACCCCTTTATGGAGCGACTGAACCAGCATGGGCTGCCGTGGCATGTGGTCGAGGGGAACTCGCCGATCCGTTTTCAACACGGTTAAGGGGCGGACGATGCAACTCACCGACCCGGCGATCCCCTCCCCCTGTTACCTCTGCGAAGAGGCGCTCCTAGAGCGCAACCTGCAGGTGATGGAGGCGGTGCAGCAGCGCTCCGGGGCGCGAATTATTTTGGCGCTAAAGGGGTTTGCGATGTGGAACACCTTTCCGCTCATTCGTCAATACCTTAGGGGATGTACCGCCTCTTCGGTGTGGGAGGCGCGGCTGGCGCAGGAGCAGTTTGGCGGGGAGGTACACGCCTACGCTCCGGCCTATAAGCCGGAGGATATTGCGCAGTTATTGGGGTTGGTTCACCATATTTCGTTCAATAGCCTCAGCCAGTGGCGACGCTACCGCGAGCAGGTTGTCGCCGCCGGAATCTCGCCGGGGCTGCGGATCAACCCGGAGCATCAGGAGGCGGAGGTTGCGCTCTACGATCCTGCCGCCCCCGGCTCCCGTTTGGGAATGCGGCGTAGCCAGTTGCAGGAGGGTGATCTGGAGGGGATTGAGGGGCTGCATATTCACAATCTGTGCGAAAGCGGCTCCGCTGCGCTGGAGCGTACTATGGCCGCCTTTGAGTCCCGTTTCGGGGAGTGGATCGGGCGGATGAAGTGGGTCAACTTTGGGGGGGGGCATTTGATGACCCGCTCCGGCTATGATCTGGAGCGGTTGATTCGCATCGTGAGCGACTTCCGCGAGCGCTATGGGGTGGAGGTGATTCTCGAACCGGGTTCGGCGGTGGCGTGGCAGACCGGGCCGCTGCTGTGTGAGGTGGTCGATCTGGTGCATAATCAGGTGGATATTGCGCTGCTCGATATCTCCGCTACGGCGCACATGCCGGATGTGCTGGAGATGCCCTACCGCCCCGCTGTGCGTGGTGCCGCTGAGGCGAATGTGAAGCCCTATACCTATCGTTTAGGCGGTAACTCCTGCCTGGCGGGGGATGTGATCGGGGACTATAGCTTTGATCAGCCGTTGCAGGTGGGGGATCGGCTGCTGTTTGAGGATATGATTCACTATACGATGGTGAAGACGACCTTTTTTAATGGGGTGCAGCACCCGGCGATTGCGATTTTGCGTAAGAGTGGGGAGCTTGAGGTGGTGCGCCAGTTTGGTTATGCTGATTTTCGCGGGCGGTTGGGGGG
>SLIM01000089.1 GCA_007135625.1 Gammaproteobacteria bacterium | reverse complement strand
GGTGTCGAGGGCACTCTCGGCGGAGGGGGAAGGGAGTAGGGTATGCTCCTGCGCATCGGGCATGGTGGCAAACTCCCAGACCAAGCCGCTTTCAGCGCGGTTTTTGTTCTGTGTATTATCCCATCCGCCCAGCGAGGCGTAAATCGCAGTGGCACACAAACCAAGCGTCGAGAGAGTGGTCAGGCTGAGTAGCGGATGCTGTTTACGGGGGCGGTGGCCCCGAATACGTGCTGCCGAGCGAACCCGGTATACCATGAGTTTATGGTAGAACATGATGACGCTCTTCCCTTTGTGTTACGTATGTTAGCGCGGTTTTGTTGTCTGGCTGAGGAGCGAAGATAAGCGACCGGTGGCTGAACGGGAGGCACATCAATGATGCTGTGTGCAAGATTGTAGTGTGTGCGCTGCTCACTTCGCTCCGAACCTCTATACTTAAGTGTGACCCATTTGGCAGAACAGAATAACACAAAGTGCGCTGCTTATATCTCTTCTCTTCTCGGGTGATTGTTGCTCCTTGGGAGCGCCCGCTGGCCTGAAGCGCCGCCTTAGCAAGTCGGGGGTAGCGGTTTGGGTCACACGCGTCGATCCATCACGCTTTGCCAAACGGGTCCGATTGCTCCAGAATAGGGCATCTCGCTGGCTGATCTTTTTTAGGACTCTGAGAATCTAACCTATGAATCTACACGAATATCAAGCAAAGCAGCTCTTTAGCGCTGCCGGGGTGACGATCCCCGACGGCTCTCCAGTCTTCTCACTGGCGGAGGCGCGGGCGGCGGCGGAGGCCCTGGGCGGAGAGCGCTGGGTGGTGAAGGCGCAGCTACACGCCGGGGGGCGTGGCAAGGCGGGCGGGGTGGTGGTCACCGAGGGGCTGGCGGCGCTGGAGCAGGTGGCCGAGCGGCTGCTGGGCAGCTCTCTGGTGACTCCGCAGACCGGGCCGGCCGGGCTACCGGTACAGGCGCTGCTAATTGAGCGCCCGCTGGCGATTATGCGGGAACTCTACCTGAGCCTGATGGTGGATCGTAGCCGCCAGCGCGTGCGCTTGCTCGCCTCGGCGGCGGGGGGGATGAACATTGAAGAGGTGGCGGCAACGCAACCGGAGCAGTTGCACTCGGTGTGGGTCGATCCGGTGGCGGGGCTGCAACCCTACCAATGCCGCCAATTAGCCTTTGCCTTACAGTTGGAAGGGGGGCAGATTCGCGCCTTGGAGCGGCTGCTGTTCGCCCTCTATCGCCTCTTTCTGCACAATGATGCAACCCTGATCGAGATCAACCCGCTGGTGGTCTCGGCAGTGGACGAGCTGGTGGCGCTCGATGCCAAGGTGGCGCTGGATGACAATGCGCTGTTTCGCCACCCCGAGCTGCAAGCGATGCGGGATCTGACCCAAGAGGATCAGCGCGAGGCGCAGGCCCGCGAACACGATCTGAACTATGTGACGCTGGATGGCACTATTGGCTGCATGGTGAATGGGGCGGGGCTGGCGATGGCGACGATGGATCTGGTACAGCGCAAGGGGGGGAGACCGGCCAACTTCCTGGATGTCGGCGGCGGGGCGACGGCGGCGCGGGTGGCGGAGGCGTTTAAGCTGATTCTGTCGGATAGCAAGGTGCGGGCCGTGCTGGTCAATATTTTTGGCGGTATTGTCCGCTGCGACCTGATCGCCGAGGGGATTGTGCAGGCAGTGCGCGAGGTCGGGGTGGCGGTGCCGGTGGTGGTGCGGCTGGAGGGGACGAATGCCGAGCAGGGGCTGGCGCTGTTGGCGGCGAGTGGTCTGGCGATCACCCCGGCGGCAGATTTCAGTAGTGCGGCGGAGTTAGCGGTGCAGGCGGCGCAGTCGGGAGTGGTACAGGAGCAGCAGATATGAGTATTTTAATCCATCGTGAGACACGGGTCATCTGCCAGGGGTTCACCGGCAAGCAGGGCACTTTTCACAGTGAACAGGCACTCGCCTACGGCACCCGCATGGTCGGGGGGGTCACCCCCGGCAAAGGGGGGCAGCGCCATCTCGGGCTACCGGTGTTTGATACGGTACACGCGGCGGTGCGCGAGACCGGGGCCGACGCTTCAATGATCTACGTCCCCCCAGCCTTTGCCGCCGATGCGATTCTCGAAGCCGCCGATGCCGGCATTCGCGTCATCGCCTGCATTACCGAAGGGATCCCACAACTCGACATGCTCCGGGTCAAGGCCGCGCTGGCCGGTCGCGATGTCGCCCTCATCGGCCCCAACTGTCCGGGAGTGATCACCCCCGGCGAATGCAAAATGGGCATTATGCCGGGAAATATCCACCAGCCGGGGCGAATCGGAATCGTCTCGCGCTCGGGAACACTCACCTACGAGGCGGTCTTTCAGACCACCGCCGAGGGGCTAGGGCAGAGTACTTGCGTCGGCATTGGTGGCGATCCGATTCAAGGATTGAACTTTGTTGACTGCCTACGGCTCTTTAAGGATGACCCCCAGACCGAGGGAATTATTTTGGTGGGGGAGATCGGCGGCGATGCCGAGGAGCAGGCCGCCGCCTACATTCAGGCCGCAATCCGCCAGCCGGTGGTGGCCTATATCGCCGGAGTCACCGCCCCGCCGGGGAAGCGGATGGGCCATGCCGGAGCGATCAGTAGCGGCGGGAGCGGAACTGCCGAAGGGAAGTTTGCGGCACTCGAAGCAGCGGGGGTGACAACCGTGCGCTCCCCGGCGGAGATGGGACGGCGGATGCGCGAGCTGTTAGACAGCAGCACGGCGGAGCGGGCGGGGTGAGGGCCGCCGTCGGCAACCGCCAGCGGGCGCTACCGAGCGAGGTGTTGGCCGGTCTCTACCAGCAGTTGTACCAGCTCGACCGCGCCGGAATTGCCCCGTTAGAGGCGCTGGCGAAAGTCCACAGCACTCCCGCCCAAGAGCGGATTGCCGCGACCCTGCGCTACATCCAGCGCGGCGACTCCCTGGCGCAAGCGGGGCGACGGGCCGGGCTATTTGTCGGTTTCGATGCAACCCTGATCGCCGCCGCCGAGCAGAGCGGAATCTACCCCTTCGATCAGTTGGCCCGGCTGCACGAGGCGCAGCGGCGACGGCGGGGGCTGATCATTAGCCGTAGCGTTTTGCCGTTGGCGGTGCTGCTGCTGGCGCTGCTGGTCCGCCCGCTGCCCGACCTGGTGGCGGGGCGGATTGATGCTGCCGGTTTTCTACTCTCCAGCATCGGGGTCTTTGCCCTGCTGCTGGGGCTGCTGCTGATCGCCTGGAAGCTGCCGGGGTGGCTGCGTCGCTACGGCCTGGGCGGGGTGTGGGATCGAACGATCCTGCAACTACCGCTGGTGGGAACGCTGGTGCGTCGCCGCAACATGCTGGAGTTTAGCCGCGCCCTGGGTACCCTGCACCGCGCCGGGGTCGCGATGTTCGAAGCACTGCCGCAGGCGATTGGGGTGGTCGCCAACAGCGTGCTGCAGCAGCGGTTGTATGCGGTGGAGCAGACGCTGCGCAGTGGTGCCACGCTGAGCGATGCGCTGCACCAGTCGCCCGACCTCGATCCGGGACTGCTGGCCCTGGTGGCGAGTGGCGAGAGCGCCGGCAGCATCGACCGCATGTTGCTCCACTACGCCGAGCTGGAGGAGCAGGAGGTGAGCGCGATGGAAGATGCCCTGGCGCAGTGGGTACCGCGTATCCTCTATTTGGCCGCCGCACTCTGGATGGCGGTGACGATTGTCAGCTCCACCATGGGCGGCTCTCTTTCGACGCTTGAGCAGATGGGGTTGTAGCGGTGGAGATTCTACTTGCTAATCCAAGAGGTTTTTGTGCCGGGGTGGATCGTGCGATTGAGATCGTCGACCGGGCGCTGGAGATCTTCGGTGCGCCGATCTATGTGCGCCATGAGGTCGTCCACAACCGCTTTGTGGTCGAAAGCCTGCGGCGGCGCGGCGCATGGTTTGTCGATGAGCTGGACGAAGTCCCCGACGGCAACACCGTCATTTTTAGCGCCCATGGGGTATCCCGAGCGGTGCGTAAAGAGGCGCAGCAGCGCCATCTGCGGGTACTCGATGCAACCTGCCCGCTGGTCACCAAAGTCCACTTGGAGGTGGCCCGCTACTGCCAAGCCGGGTTTAGCGTGATTCTGATCGGCCACCGTGGCCACCCCGAGGTCGAGGGGACGATGGGGCAGTGTCAGCCGGAGCAGGGCGGCACGATCCATCTGGTGGTGACGGTGGAGGATGTCGCCCAAGTCGTGGTTCGCGACCCGCAGCGCCTCGCCTTCGTCACCCAAACCACCCTCTCGGTGGATGATGCCGCCCAGGTAATCGCCGCACTACGAAACCGTTTTCCAGCGATTGAAGGCCCCAAAAAGAGCGATATCTGCTACGCCACCCAAAACCGCCAGGACGCAGTGAAACAGCTCGCCGCCAGTTGTGACCTGGTGCTGGTGGTCGGCTCGGTGAACAGCTCCAACTCCAACCGCCTACGCGAACTCGCCGAAGCGGCAGGAACCCGCGCCTTTCTAATTGACGGGGCTGAGGATATTAACAACGCCTGGCTAAAAGGTATCCAGCGGGTAGGCGTCACCGCCGGAGCCTCTGCCCCCGAGGTGCTAGTCGAAGAGGTAGTAGCGCACCTGCGCCAGCGCGGCGGGGAGTCGGTAGCGGTGATGCACAGCATCGAAGAGCGGATCACTTTTTCGTTACCAAAAGAGTTAAGGGGGGAAGGGTTAAGTTTTAAGGGTTAAGTTTTAAGGGGGGAAGGGTTAAGGGTTAAGGGTTAAGTTTTAAGGGGCGCTTGTCGTCCCCGCCTTAACCCTTAACCCTTAAAACTTAACCCTTAAAACTTAAAACTTAACCCTTAACCCTTATAAACTAATCCAGGTAGCCAGGTTATTAGTTGTGGCCAGAGTGCTAGCAGGATCAGTACTCCGATTTGAATGGCGATAAAGGGGGCGACTCCGCGATAGATCTCTATCGTGCGGAGTGAGGCGGGGGCGACTCCGCGCAGGTAGAAGAGGGCGAAGCCGAAAGGTGGCGTTAGAAACGAGGTTTGGAGGTTAATCGCAATCATAATCCCCAGCCAGATCGGATCCAGCCCCATCATCAACAGCACTGGGGCGACGATCGGCACCACCACAAAGGTAATCTCAATAAAATCGAGAATAAAACCGAGCAGGAACATCAACAGCATCACCAGCAGCACCGCGCTAAAAACCCCGCCCGGCAGATCAGAGAGCAGGCGAGCGACCAACTGATCGCCGCCATACCCGCGAAACACCAGCGAAAAGAGCGAAGCCCCGATCAAAATGAGAAACACCATGCTGGTAATGAGCGTGGTCTGCCGCAACACCTCGCGCAGCCGCTCCAGAGTCAGTTGCCGATGCAGCGCAGCCAGCAGCAGCGCCCCCACCGCCCCCACCGAAGCCGCCTCAGTAGGCGTAGCCACCCCGCCCAAAATCGACCCCAGCACCGCCAGCATCAACAGCAGCGGCGGCAGCAGCGCCTTCGCCACCCGCAGCCCCAGCGCCCAGCCGCGCTGCTGCCGCTCCGCCGCCGCCAGCGGCGGCAACTGCTGCGGGCGCAACCAGGCCAGGGCGATCAGATAGAGCAGATAAGCGGCGACCAACAGCAGACCGGGAATCACCGCCCCGAGAAAAAGATCGGCCACCGAAACGCTCTTCGGCGCCCAATTCCCCATCTGCAACTGCGCCTGCTGATAAGCATTGGTCAACACATCGCCCAACAGCACCAAAATAATTGACGGCGGAATAATCTGGCCCAACGTCCCCGCCGCACAGATCGTCCCGGCAGCAACCGCCGGATCATAGCGACGGCGCAACATCGTCGGCAGCGCCAGCAGCCCGAGCGTCACCACCGTCGCCCCGACAATCCCGGTACTCGCCGCCAGCAGAGTACCGACCAGCACCACCGAAATCCCCAACCCCCCGCGCAGCGCACCAAACAGCAGACTCATGCTATCGAGCAGATGCTCCGCCACCCGCGAACGCTCCAGCATCACCCCCATAAAGACAAACAGCGGCACCGCCACCAGCGTCTCATTGGTCATAATCCCAAACATCCGATTGGGCAGCGCCTCCAGATAGAGCGGATCAAAATGGCCACTCAAAACCCCGCCAAAAGCGAACAGCAGCGCCACCCCGCCCAACGTAAAAGCGACCGGATAGCCCACCAGCAGCAGCAGGCAGACCGTCACAAACAGCAGCAGCGGCAGATACTCCGCCATCAGATCTCCCCCCCCGGCGGCGGAGCCTCGGCATAGAGCTGGTGGCGCTCCCGCAGCAACACCAACAGCACCCGCAGCAGCGCCGCCACCCCTTGCAGCAGCAACAGCAGCGCCATCAGCGGAATCAAACTCTTGAGCAGATAGAGCAGCGGCACCCCCCCGGCCTCCCGCGAACCCTCACGCAGCGCCCAAGAGGCCGCCACATAGTCCCAAGAAATCCATAAAATAAAGATAGACATCGGCAACAGCAGCAGCAAGGTACCGAACAGCTCCACCCACGCCTGGAGACGCGGCGAAAAACGGCGATAGAAGAGATCGACCCGCACATGCCCCTGATGCCGCAGCGTATAGGAAGCCGCCGCCATAAAAAGCAGCGCATGAAGGTAAATCACCACCTCTTGCAACGCAATCCAGCCCACCCCAAACAGGTAGCGCAGCACCACCACCGCAAAGGTCACCACCACCATCCCCAACGCCGCCCAAGCGACTGCACGCCCGATCCACTCATCCACTTGATCGAGCCAGCCGAGCAGCCAAACCGCAGCGGCCAGCAGCGCAGTACGCAACCCGCGACCCGCCATCACCCTACTCCGTTTCCGGAGCCAGCGGCGGCAGCGAATCGGCATACCCGAACTCGCGCCACTTCCCGCCCAACAGCAGTTGAATCGGGCGATAGCTCGCTTTATAGGACATCTTTCGGCAGCCCGGCACCCAAAAACCGAGGTAGAGCCAACCTAGGCCCATCTGACGCGCCTCGCGGATCTGGCTTAACAGCGCATACCCACCCGGACTAAATGACTGATAATCAGGATCAAAAAAGGTGTAGATCGCCGACACCGCCCCCTCGGTCAGATCGGTCACCGCCACCGCCACCAGATGCTGCTGATGCTCAATACGCAGAAACCGGGTAGGACTCCAGCCACCGATCAGAAACCGGGCAAAATCCTCCTCATGGGGATTTGCCATATCCCCATCTGAGTGGCGCATATTCAAATAGCGCTGGTAGAGGTCGAAGTATTCACGGGTAAACTGAGCGCGATCCCAGCGGACGGTGAAGAGCTCATCCCCAACCCCCAGCAGGCGGCGATGGCGGCGGCGCAGAGCAAAGCGCTGCACCGGCAGACGGGCCGGGATACAGTCGCGACAGGGGCCGCAATCGGGACGATAGAGGGCACTGCCGCTCCGTCGATAGCCGCGCTCCTGTAGCGCTTGGTAGATGCGCTTATTGTCGTTATAGAGATCCTGCACAAACTGCGTGCGTGCCGCCCGCCCGCTGAGATAACTACAGCGATGCCAATCGGTATACTGCACCAACAGGGATCGCGACAGCGGTCGCGAGGCATCAAACTCCATCATCCGCCACGTTGCTTTTCGCGCAGCTCATCCAAAGTCTTGCAGTCGATACAGAGGGTCGCGGTCGGACGCGCCTCCAGCCGCCGCAACCCAATCTCCACCCCGCACGACTCGCAATAGCCATACTCATGAGCATCCAACAGCTCCAACGTCTGGTCGATCTTACGAATCAACTTCCGCTCCCGGTCACGGGTACGCAGCTCCAGCGAAAACTCCGACTCCTGGGTCGCCCGATCGGTCGGATCGGGAAAGTTCGCCGCCTCATCCTGCATGTGGTGTACGGTGCGATCCACCTCCTCCATCAGCTCCCGCTTCCAAGCCTCCAGAATAGCGCGAAAATGGGTCTGTTGCTGCTCATTCATATACTCCTCACCCGCTTGCAGCGGATAGGGCTCAAAGTGATACGGATCAATGGGGTTGTCCGTTGGCGCAGGGTTCTCTACAGTCATGCACGAAACTCCAGTTTTGAATGGTTACTAGCGATCTTAGGCCAAAGCTGGTCATCTATAGCAGAAAAAATTGAGCAAGGCAAGAGTTGCGGGACGAGAGGAGCGACCTACGTCACCACATCCTGCGCCAGCGCAATCGACTCCACCCGCAGTTGCAGACTCTGCCGCTGGCGATACTCATTCACATCAAGGCGATAAGCCGCCCGAATCGAACTCCCCGGCGTAAGCTCCCACTGCTCCGCCTGACGAAAAGCAATCGCCTCAAGCGGCACCGACCCCGCCAGCGGGAGCAGCCGCATTTTCAGGTGTCGGCCACCCACCACCCGGCAACTCACCACCCGAAAAACGCCATCAAACAGCGGCTCCGGAAACCCCTGCCCCCAAGGGCCGCCCTCACGCAGTGCAGCGGCCAGCTCCAGGTTCAAGGCGGCGGCCTCCAGCTCCCCATCGGAGTGCAGCACCCCGTGAAGCTGATCCTCGCTCAAATGGCGGCGCACCTCCCGATCAAAAGCCTCAGAAAACACCTCAAAAGCATCGGCATTCAGGGTCAGCCCCGCCGCCATGGCATGACCGCCAAACCGCTGAATCATTCCCGGATGGGTGGTCGCTATCGTATCCAGCAAATCGCGAATATGCACCCCCGGCACCGAACGCCCCGACCCCTTCAGCGTACCATGATCCGCCGGGGCAAAAGCGATCACCGGGCGGTGGTAGCGCTCCTTAATGCGCGAGGCGAGAATCCCGATCACCCCCTGATGCCACTCCGCACGATAGATCGAGAGACCAAACGGCAACTGCGCCGGCCAATGGTCATCGACCCCCTCCAGCGCCGCCAGCGCCTGCACCTCCATCTCCCCCTCAATCACCCGCCGCTGGCGATTGATCGCATCAAGCTGGGCCGCCCCGGCAGCCGCCTGTTGCGGATCCTCGGTCAGCAGACAGGCGATTCCCAGCGACATATCCTCCAGCCGTCCAGCGGCATTCAACCGAGGGCCAACCGCAAACCCCAAATCGCTCGTTGTCGCACGCTGCAAATCGCGCTGGGCAACCTGAAACAGCGCCCGAATCGCCGGGCGAGTCGCCCCACTGCGCATACGCTGCAACCCCTGATGCACCAAAATACGGTTCACCTGATCCAGCGGCACCACATCGGCCACCGTGCCGAGCGCCACTAAATCGAGGTAACGGGCAAGGTTGGGCGGCGCAAGCGCACGCTGGGCAAACCAACCGCGCTGGCGCAACACCGCCCGCAGCGCAATCAGCAGGTAGAACAGCACCCCCACCCCAGCGAGATGCTGCCCGGCAAACCCCTCACTCCCCGGCAGACGCGGATTGATCAACGCCGCCGCCGCCGGCAACTCGCGTCCCGGCTGGTGGTGATCGGTGATAATCACCGGCAAATCATAGAGATTTGCTGCCTCCACCCCCTCGTGGCTGGAGATGCCGTTATCCACCGTGAGCAGCAGATCGGGGCGGCGCTTACGCGCAACCTCGACAATCTCCGGGGTGAGGCCATACCCATACTCAAAACGGTTGGGAACCAGGTAATCGACCCAGCCACACCCCATCTCCCGCAGCGCCAACACTCCCAAAGCGCAACTGGTCGCCCCATCGCAATCAAAATCCCCCACCAGCAAAATACGCTGCCCCGCCATCACCGCATCGGCCAGTAGCCGCGCACCTACCTCGGTACCCGGCAAGGTCTCGGGCGGAGGGAGCGCCGCAAAACCACGCTCCAACTCACCCGGCTGGGTAATCCCCCGACTCGCGTAAAGCTGCCGCCACAGCGGCGGCAACGGCTCTAGCGCAGTGGCAGTTACCGAAGGACGGCGGATAATATGCAAGCGGGACATGGGGGGAAGGGTTAAGTTTTAAGTTTTAAGTTTTAAGGGTTAAGTTTTAAGGGTTAAGTTTTAAGGGTTAAGGGTTAAGGGGGGGAAGGTTTAAGGGTTAAGT
>SLIM01000097.1 GCA_007135625.1 Gammaproteobacteria bacterium | reverse complement strand
CCGCCACCCTCATCGGCGAACTGATCGCCCCCGAAGCGCAGCGCTACGCCGACATCCTACGCGCCAGCAAAATCGCCAACCAGATCACGGTAGAGACCCGCAGCGGCTTCTGGGCACGCGATGGCAGCAGTTACGTAAACATCGGCCATATCCTGCCCGATGCCACCCTGCGCAACCTGGCCATCTACCACTACCACAGTGACGGCACCCTGGAGCAGATCACCCTCGCCAGCTCCGCAGCCTACCAACACGACCATTGGCAACTCCACGAGGTGACCCAGACCCGTTTTCACGACGGACGACCGCACCCCATTCAACTCGCCACGCTTGCCTGGGAGTCGAGCCTAAAACCCAATCTGCTCCACGTGATCATCGTCCGCCCCCGGATGCTCTCCACCTGGGGACTCTACCGCTACATCGGCTTCATGCGCGACAACGGCCAGGATGCCGCCGCCTATGAGGTTGCCCTCTGGAGCAAGCTCCTCACCCCGCTCAATATCGTCGCCATGATCTTGCTCACCATTCCGGTAGTCTTCGGCCTCACCCGTAACATTGGAGTCGGCCAGCGCATCTTCATCGGCACCCTGATCGGTATCGTTTTCTTTCTCAGTAACCGCATGTTCGGCAACATGGCGATTGTCTATGGACTCCCGCCACTCCTCGCCGCCTCCGCCCCCTCACTCGCTGCCCTCGCCGCCGCCTTTTTCCTTGGGCGACGCATTCACAACTAACGCGCATCATGTGCAGCGGTGCGACGCAAATTGCCACTTCTGCCGTTGTCTTTTCCTTGGACGACGCATTCACAACTAACGCGCATAGGGTGATCTCGCTGGAGTGTGGTGCAGGTGGCCGGAGATCCGGTGGGGTTACTTTGAAAACAAGGCGTTGATAAACTCCTCGGGGTCGAAAGGGCGAAGATCTTCAATCGTCTCGCCGACCCCGATGAAGCGGATCGGAATGGAAAGCTGTTCACTGATGGCGAAGAGAATACCCCCCTTGGCGGTGCCGTCGAGTTTGGTGAGGGTGATCCCGCTAAGGGGAATCGCCTGGTTGAACTGCTGGGCCTGGTGGATGGCGTTCTGGCCGGTGGTGGCATCGAGTACCAGCATCACCTCGTGGGGGGCGGTGGGGTCGATCTTCTTCATTACGCGGGCGATTTTGGCGAGTTCTTCCATGAGGTTGCTCTTGGTGTGCAGCCGTCCGGCGGTGTCGGCGATGAGGACATCAATGCCGCGATGGGTGGCGGCTTGTAGCGCATCAAAGATCACCGAGGCGGAGTCGGCTCCGCTCTGCTGGGCGATCACTGGAATGCGGTTGCGCTCGCCCCAGCTCTGCAACTGTTCGACGGCGGCGGCGCGAAAGGTGTCACCAGCGGCGAGCAGGACGCTCTGCCCCTCCGCTTGCAGTCGCTTGGCCAGTTTGCCGATGGTGGTGGTTTTGCCCGCTCCGTTAATGCCGACCATTAGAATCACTTGCGGTTTGCCCTCGGGGGGCTGGACGACCGGGCGCTGCGTCTGTTGCAGGATCGCGTGCAGTTGCTCTTTGAGCAGGCGGCTGAGGGCTTCGGGGTCGCTTAACTCTTTGCGCCGTACCCGCCCGGTGAGGTCGTCAATGATGCGGGTGGTCGCTTCTACTCCGACATCTGCGGTGAGGAGTAGGGTCTCTAGCTCTTCGAGCAGTTCGTCATCAATGCTTTTGCGTCCGAGTAGCAGGTTGGCGAGGCCGTCGGTGAAGCTGCTGCGGGTGCGGGTGAGGCGCTCTTTGAGGCGGGCGAAGATTCCGCCTTTGCTCTCCTTGCTCTCCTTGCTCTCCTTGCTCTCCTTGCTCTCGGGGGTGCTCTTTGCGTTGGCCTGGGGTTCTTGTTCTTGGGTCTCTTGCTTGCGCTTTCCAAATCCAAACATCGCTTTCTCTCTGTATTGGGTGGGTTGGGGGGTGGGGAGGGGGAAGTGGTTGCTTGCTGGTTTATAGAACCTTAGTTAAGGTAACCGATCTGGGGTCGTTTTACCACCCCGAGTTGATGGGGTAGGCGAGGGGTGATGGGTGTGATTCTGGGGTGTGGTTGGAGGGGTGATTAAGGGCATAACGTAGCCAATTATTTTGTCCTGATTTACTTGGAGCACAAAAACATTGTTTAATTTCTCTTTATTTGCTGGGCATGTATACATATCAGCGCTTAGATCAATAACGCTGCAAATCAGCCACACACGCTTTTAGCGCGTCGGCTGGATTTGCCTTGCTGGGTGGAGTTCATTCAACTTATGATGGTTAGCGCTTCATCCAGAACTTCTAACACATTTTTAACGGTCTTAGTGGTTTCATTTCCGAACCGCTTCCCATGGGCGACTCTATTACGATATTCAATAATTTCCTTCAAATCCTTAGCCAAGGATGTAGTCATACTTCCCGTCGCAAGAGAGTGTATACCAGATAAATTGTTAATATCATCTTTAGTTTTTACTAATGCAGCGACGGAGGATGAAAATGGCTTATCTTCTCTATAATTCTCTTT
>SLIM01000125.1 GCA_007135625.1 Gammaproteobacteria bacterium | reverse complement strand
GATCCGGTCGGCGTGTCCGCTTGGTGCGTGACTACTGAGCCTTCGGTCTCCCCTCCGGTGCGGTGAGCCTACAAACCGCACCGACTGCCAAGCAAAACGTACCCGGCAAGGCGTTCCATAAGTAGAGTTTAGATACGAGATACGAGGCGCGAGATGCGAGGCGCGAGATACCGGTTTATCCGGCAGATTTTCGCAGATTGTAGAGCAGAAGAAGGGAGAAAGGGAGAGAGGAAGAGTATCAGCCCAAAAGGTGAGAAGGACAGATGCGACAGGCGGCGCTACGGATCTCCTCGCGCCTCGCCCCTCGCATCTCGCACCTCTAAAAACTACACCTTCTCGCGAATACGCGCCGACTTACCGGTGCGATCACGCAGGTAGTAGAGCTTAGCGCGGCGCACATCACCGCGACGAGTAACCTTAATCTCCGCAATGAGCGGGCTATGGGTCTGAAAGGTACGCTCCACCCCCTCGCCGTGCGACATCTTACGCACCGTAAAGGCCGAGTTCAAACCGCGATTGCGCTTACCGATAATGACCCCTTCAAAGGCCTGAAGACGCTCGCGATCCCCCTCTTTCACCCGCACCTGAACGACCACGGTATCTCCCGGGGAAAAATCGGGAATCGTTCTGATCTGCTCGGCCTCTAGCTCCTGAAGAATGGTACTCATGGTCGTAAACTCCTATCACTGGCTAGCGGATCTCCGCCAGCGTTCGCATATAATCATTAAGTAAATCACGCTCTTCGCCGGTCAACTCCCGCTCCGCAAGCAGATCGGGTCGCCGTAACCGAGTGCGAATAAGCGCCTGTTGCAAGCGCCAGCGACGAATCCGTTGGTGGTCGCCACTGGCCAAGATCTCGGGTACCCGCAGCCCCGCAAACTCCACCGGTCGGGTGTAGTGAGGCGAGTCGAGCAGCCCATCCATATAGGAGTCCTGCACGGCGGACTCTGCATCGCCCAGAACACCAGGAAGCAGACGAGTAATTGCGTCGATAACCACAATAGCCGCCGGTTCGCCGCCGCTTACCACATAGTCACCAATCGACCACTCGCAATCCACATAGCGCTCGACCACCCGCTCATCGATCCCCTCGTAGCGACCGGCGAGCAGAATCACCCCGCCCCACTGCGCCGCCTGATTGGCCTGTCGCTGGTCGAAGCGCTCCCCCTGGGGGCTGAGATAGACCACCCGGCTCTCGGGTGCCGCTTGGCGTGCCGCGCCAATCGCCGCCGCTAACGGCTCCGGCTTCATCACCATGCCGGGGCCACCGCCGTAGGGGCGATCATCCACGGTGCGGTGGCGATCGGTGGTGTAGTCGCGGGGATTCCACAGCACCAGCTCGGCCAGGCCACGTTGAAAGGCCCGTCCGGTCACTCCCTGCTCGGTGAAGGCGGCGAAGAGGTCGGGAAACAGGCTGATGACATCAAAGCGCATGAAGCGGGATCAGAAATCGGGATCCCAATCGACGCGCATCACCCCTTGCTCCAGGGCAACCTCCAGGATGACTCCATCAATAAAGGGGAGCAGCCGCTCACGTTCGCCCTCGACCACTACGACATCATTGGCCCCGGTAGTGAAGAGGTGGTGGATCCGCCCCAGTACCTGCCCCTCGCGGGTGATTACCTGCAGGCCGACCAGGTCAGACCAGTAGTACTCATCCGGCGCGGCGGGCGGCAGGGCGCTACGCGGCACCTCAATCTCGTGATCAAGCAGCAGTGCCGCTTGGTCGCGATCTTCCACCCCCTCCAGCTTGGCTACCAACCCTTTGCCTTGGGTTCTGCCTTCGATCAGCCGGTAGCAACGGCCCTGCAGAGACCATTCGGGATAGTCAAACAGGGTACTCGGCGTGGCGGTGTAGGAGTAGACCTTGAGCCAGCCGCGCACCCCGTAGAGGCCGCTGATGCGGCCCAAGGTGACCATGCGTTGCTTTTCGCTCATGGGCTTATGCGACGCGCACCGGTCGCGGGGAGTCGTTGCAGAGTCCCAGCCGTTCAGGCGGCGCTCTGCACCTCAACCTGGCTCTTCGCAGTTTTGCGCTGCTCCTTGACCAACTGCTTGACCCGATCAGTCGGCTGTGCGCCCTGAGAAACCCAGTGGCTGACCCGGCTCTCATCCAGCCGCAGCCGCTCTTCACCGCCCTTGGCGATGGGATTGAAGAAGCCAATACGCTCAATGTAGCGGCCATCACGCGGCGAGCGTGCATCGGCAACAACGACATGATAGAAGGGGCGGCGCTTTGCGCCGGTGCGTGCAAGACGAATCGTAACCATGACTCATAAACCCTGGATAAAGATACAAAATTGGGGGCTGCGTCGGACGGGCCGACGCGAGTGAACGGGGCATTATACGCGAAAATCGTGATTTGGGAAGAAGTTCTTTCCTCACCTTAAATATTTTGCAGCAGGGTCTCCGCCGCTTCGCCACGCTCGGCACCGAAGCTGGCGAGTTGATGCTCTTCAGCAAAAACATTGGCGTAGAGTCCGGCGAGCCAGTGCTGCCCCTCTTGGGTTTC
>SLIM01000130.1 GCA_007135625.1 Gammaproteobacteria bacterium | reverse complement strand
GTTAGCAATCAGATAGTTATTCCCTAAGCCCGACAGACTCCTAGGTTCGAGATTCTTGCCTCGAACCTCGAACCTAGAACCTCGAACCTAGAACCTCGAATCTTCCCCACCCCCCCTATTCCTGCTTGCGAAACAGTACTTCAATACGTGCGGTGAGGGCGAGGCAGGAGGTGCAGTACTCTCTGCGCTGATCTTGGGGCCAGTGGAGTTCGGGGATGATCTCTACAAAGAGCCAGGGGCGAAAGAGGTTGCGCCGGTAGCGGGTGCCGATGAAGTAGTCGTCGCTGCGCCAAGCGGGGCGGGTATGTCCTTCTGCGCTGATATAGTGAGAAATGGCCTGCTTGGGGGAGAGCATCTGGTAGTGGTTAAGGGTGGTAGACCACTTAACCCCTTCGCGCTGGTGCTCTTCGTCCCAAGTGGCGCTGTTGGTCCAGCGTACCATCCTGCCATTGTTGAATGACTGCTCCAAATCACTGCGCAGGGTCAGGCCAAACCCTTCGGCAGTGTTCCAGAAGCCGGTGCTGGTGAAGCGTCCCATCAGCTCTGGCCGGATATCGTACTGGTAGCGGTGGCGTGCCTTGAAGATAAACTCGACCGGATTAAGGCGCATATTGGCGGAGAGAGAGAGGTGATCAATCCAGCCGTCGAGCAGGTCGTAGCGCAGTCCGATGCTGCGCCGCTCGCTATTTTCGCGGCGGATGTGGAGATCACGTTGTGCGCTGCTGTCGCCGAAGATCTCCTCTTCGTCGCTAAACAGCACCAGCTTAAGGCGGTTGTTCAGATGGGGAAGATCAATGCGGGCGCTGACCCGGGCGCGGAAGTCGATATCGTCATATCGCTCGTGATAAGAGATGGCGTTGCTCAGGCGCAGTTGGATACGTGCCGGACTCTCCTCAATGTAGCGCTCGTCGTCAAAAAAGTCGTCAAACCAGTTCACGGCACGATCAAGCTGGTCACTCACTAAATCTACCGTGTAATCGCTCCAGTGGGCTTCATTGTCGGGCGGTGCCACAGACTCCACCACGGGCAGTGCGGACTCCACAGGCGGCGCGGACTCCACAGGCGGCGCGGGCGGTGCGGTAGCAGCATGGCTGGCAGCGTGGCTGATGGCGGTGAGCAGCAGCAGGGGAAGAAGCAGCTTGCTCGTTAAAGGGGTAAAGTGCAACATGGCTGAATGGATTGGATCCTAAAAGAGGTGTTACGCACTAGAGTCTTCCAACTAGGAGAGAAGCAAAGTGAGAAGGGGGTGCGACTCAAACCAACGCACAAAGCCCCGTAGGGTGGTGCTTCAGACTGCCTGTCACCGCCCCAGAGCAACCCACGACCTCTTTCCGAAGTCGTGTCGTGCTGCCCAAAGCTTCACTTTGAGCCGCATCCGGTGAGAAGCCTGCATCACGCTACCGGGTACACGGCATCGCTGCCGCGCTCTTCGTCTCTTCTCTCCTCGCTTCTCCCTCTTCTGCTCCACAGTGTAGCGCAAAATGTGGACGAATGAACGCCAACCTGTTGCGCTATTGCGTTGCGTTCTGTTGGTTGCGCTGTTGCGCCGCCCTCCCCCGCCTGAATTAGGGGCGAATCTGCAAACGCTGGGGGGGCTGCTCGGGGAGGGTGATGGTGGTGGCGAGGAGGCGCACTAGACCACTCTCTTCGCTCTGGTATTCGAGCATGATGGGGAGCCAGTGGGGAGTTTGCGCGTACCAGAGGGTGGTGCTTTTATCGTCATCCTGGTAGTGGAGCTGGAGGGTCTCCAGTCGCTTGGGGTGGGCGTTAAGCTGCGCCTTGCCAATCACCTCGGCGGTGCGCTGGCGCGGCCCCTTTTGGCCGATGGTTTCGAAAGTAATGGTCTGCTCCCCCTGGGCCGCCAGTTGCCCTAGAGTGAGTAGGTAGAGTTGATTGTCATAGCTGCCGGGGTGTAGCGGTTCGTTTCGGGTGGTGCCGCGAAAGTGGATCTCGGCCTGCTGCTGCGGCCAGTCGAAGGCGATGCGCAGATGGCGATTGGCACGACGGCTATGGTTGTATTCAAAGTGGAGCGGGCGGACTGCGCACCCTTCGGCGTACTCCCAGCGGCTTTCGCTGGTGGTGGTGAGGGGGTAGAAAAAACCGGCGAGGCCACGGCTGTTGAGTTCAACCCGAAACAGGTGTTCACCGTTGCCGAGCGGCTGGACTTGCCACACCGCATCACCGGCACTGATGCCGCGTGCCTGTACTTCGTAGTGGATGGTGAAGTGGTTGGGCGGGCATTCGTTGGCGTTGGCGGGAAGCGCCCAGAGCAGCGGTAGCAGGGCCAGTAGGTTGGGTGACATCGTCTCTCCGGGTTGGGTGTAGTGGAAGGTAGAGGAGAGAGGAAGAGCGCAGCGGTGATGCGGTGTACCCGGTAAGGTATACAGGCGATCTAGCTCTCCCCCTCTGCACGCCAGCAGATCAGGTGGCGCTCACCGATTAGTTGCGGCACCACCAAGGGGTGGATGGTGATCTCTCCGCCCCGCTGTGCGAGCTGGGCCAGCTCCTGTTCGGGCAAGCTACCTTTCATTGCCAATAGAATACCCCCTTCGACCAGTAGCGGTGCGCTTAGGTTCACCAATTGGGTGAGTGAGGTGAAGGCGCGGGCGGTGATTTGGGCGAAACCGGGCGGGGTGGGGAGCTGTTCGACCCGCTGCTGAAGGACGTTGACGTTAGTCAGTCCTAGCTCTAACGTCACTTGGCGCACAAAGCGGGTCTTTTTGCCGTTGGTGTCGAGCAGGGTACAGGGGAGGTCGGGGCGGAGAATGGCGAGCGGGATGCCGGGCAGCCCGGCACCGGTGCCGATGTCGAGCAGCGGGCCGCTGCCGACCCAGGGGAGGATGGCGAGGCTGTCGAGCAGGTGGCGCGGGACCAGTGCCGCCGGGTCGCGCACGGCGGTGAGGTTAAAGCGGCGGTTCCAGCGCTCCAGGAGGGCGAGGTAGGCGAGCAGTTGCTGCTGCTGGGTGCTGCTTAGGGGAAGGGCTAGCTCGGCACAGCCGGTTTGAAGCTGTTGCGTCCATTGGGCGTGGTGCGAGTTCATGCGGTGGATCTGCGTTTTAGGTGGATCAGCAGCAGCGAGAGGGCCGCCGGGGTGATGCCGGAGATGCGCCCGGCCTGGCCGAGGGTGTGGGGGCGGATGCGGGCTAGCTTTTCGCGCACCTCGTTGGAGAGTCCGCGCACCTGGGCATAGTCGAGGTCGGCGGGGAGAGGGGTCGCTTCGTGGGCGCGGTTGCGGGCAATCTCCGCCTGTTGGCGTTCGATATAGCCGGCGTAGCGGGCCTGAATCTCCAGTTGCTCGGCCACTGCACCGCTCGCCTGGGGCGGGCCGATGCCGGGCAGTGCGCAGAGTGCAAAGTAGCGCACTTCGGGACGGGCGAGTAGATCGAGGGCGCGAACCTCTTTGGAGATCGGGGTGCCGAGCTGTTCGGCAACGGCCTGTGCGGTGGGGCTATTGGGCTGGATCCAGCGTTCACGCAGACGCTGCTGTTCGCGCTCAAGCGCCTCCCGCTTGGCGGCGAAGGCGGCCCAGCGCCGCTCATCGACCAGCCCCAGCCGTCGCCCCGGTTCGGTGAGGCGCAGGTCGGCGTTATCCTCGCGCAGCAGCAGGCGGTACTCGGCGCGGCTGGTGAACATGCGGTAGGGTTCGTTGGTGCCGAGGGTGATCAGGTCATCGACCAGCACCCCTAGGTAGGACTCATCGCGGCGTGGGATCCACCCCTCCAGCCCCTGCACTTGACGGGCGGCGTTTACTCCGGCGAGGAGACCTTGCGCGGCGGCCTCTTCGTAGCCGGTGGTGCCGTTGATCTGACCGGCGAAGAAGAGTCCCGAGAGGGCCTTGGTCTCTAGCGTGGGGGAGAGATCACGCGGATCGAAAAAGTCATATTCGATGGCGTAGCCGGGGCGCATGATGTGGGCCTGCTCCAGCCCTTTCATCGAGCGCACCAGCGCCAGTTGCAGGTCGAACGGGAGCGAGGTGGAGATGCCGTTGGGGTAGAGTTCGTTGCTCTCTAGCCCCTCCGGTTCGATAAAAACCTGGTGGCTGGTGCGCTCGGCGAAGCGGACGACTTTATCCTCTATTGAGGGGCAGTAGCGCGGCCCGACCCCTTCGATCACCCCGCTGTAGATCGGTGAACGGGCGATGCCGCTGCGAATGATGGCGTGGGTGGTTTCATTGGTGTGGGTGATGAAACAGCTCACCTGCGGGGGGTGCTGCTCGGGGCTGCCGAGGAAGGAGAAGACCGGGCGCGGCTGGTCGCCCGGCTGCTCCTGGAGTTGGCTGAAATCGACGCTGCGGCGGTCGATGCGGGGGGGGGTGCCGGTTTTGAGGCGGCGCACCTGAAACGGCAGTTCGCGCAGGCGGGCGGCGAGGGCGTTGGCGGGGGGGTCTCCGGCGCGACCACCGGGGTAGTTGTGCAGTCCGATGTGAATGCGCCCGCCGAGGAAGGTGCCGACGGTAAGGACGACGGCGGTGGCCCGCAGGGTAAACCCCATTTGGGTCACCACTCCGCGCACCGCCTCGCCTTCGACCAGCAGATCTTCAACCCCCTGTTGCAGTAGCCAGAGGTTGGGCTGCTGCTCCAGCGCTTGGCGCACATAGGCGCGGTAGCGCTGGCGGTCGGCCTGGGCGCGGGTGGCGCGTACCGCTGGCCCTTTGCTGGCGTTGAGGGTACGAAACTGAATGCCGGCGTAGTCGGCGGCGGTGGCCATCAGCCCGCCAAGGGCATCGATCTCTTTGACCAAATGCCCCTTGCCGATTCCACCAATCGCCGGGTTGCAGCTCATCTGCCCGAGGGTCTCCAGGTTGTGACTGAGCAGCAGGGTACGCACCCCGACCCGCGCTGCCGCTAGCGCCGCTTCACAACCGGCGTGGCCGCCGCCAATGACGATAACATCGTAGGATTCAGAGCAAGACATATATACCCTATATCAATCGTTAAGGGATGGCGATCCGTGACCGCTGTAAAGTGGTAATCATAGCGCGATTGCTGGTATATAGCCAAGCAAGATGAGCAGTGTACACCGTGTTGTCGGGCAGACGGCATCACCACGGCCCCCCTTTGTCTGTACTCTGTCGCCTCTTCTCTCTCTTCTGCGATAAAATCACCTATCGGCTTCTCCTTTTTCACCTCTTTTTTACCAAAGGATAAAATGTTATGCCTTCTGCTGCTTCTACTTCTTCTGCTGCTTCTGTTCCTTCCCATCCTTCCGCTCCTTCTGCTCCTGACTCCGTCGATCAACTGCAAGCCCGTCTGCGGGCCTTCGCCCAGGCTCGCGATTGGGAGCGCTTCCACTCGCCCAAGAACCTTTCGATGGCGTTAATTGCCGAGGCGGCGGAGCTGGTGGAGCATTTTCAGTGGTTGACCGAGGCGCAGAGCCAGCAGCTCGCTCCCGAGCAACTGGAGGAGGTGCGCCTGGAGCTGGCCGATATTTTCATCTTCACGCTGCGCTGTGCCGAGCGCCTCGACATCGACCTAATCGCCGCCGCGAACGATAAAATTGTTATTAACGAGGGACGCTTTCCGGTGACGAGGGGATAGTGGCGGTGTAAAAATCACTTTTGAAAGTCGTGGCCTTTGCCGACCGGCACGGCCATTTAGCTTGGTTCGAGGAAGTGATCGTTATGGCCCTGTTGCGCTACGGGCTATCGAGGTTTGTCTTCCAGTTTGCCGCCCGGCACCAGTTCAACTTTTAGCTTTGTGCTGATGCTTGGGCGCTGCTGGTCTCGACCGAAGTTTGCTTTTCCGCATCACCTCCTTTATTGTGACTGGCTCAATCTACGCGGTTGCGGCGATGTCGTGGCTGTGAACAGGCATTTACTCTTTAATCGGGAGATATAGAATATGGCAGTGGCAGCGGCCGGCAATCGGGTTAAGGTTCACTACACAGGTACACTTCAAGATGGCACCCCCTTCGACTCTTCTGTGGGCGGGGAGCCGCTGGAGATCACGATCGGCGAAGGGGGGCTGATTCCAGCCTTCGAGCAGTCGCTAATCGGCATGGAGAGTGGGGAGAGCAAGACCATTCAGATTACGGCGGAGGATGCATACGGTTCCCACGACGGTGAGCTGGTGCATCAGGTTCCGCGTGAAATGATTGCGCTGGATGTGGAGATGGAGGTGGGTCTTCCGTTGCAGGCCCAGGGGCCGGAGGGACAGGTTGTCCACATGGCGGTGGTGGCGTTCGATGAGGAGACGGTGACGGTGGATGCCAACCACCCGCTGGCGGGTCAGGATCTGACCTTTGCGATTGAGATGGTTGAGGTCGCCTGAGTCCTGTAGTTGCGGAGAGAGGCGAGCGAGCGAGGGTATCCGCGATCCCCTCGCCGCTCCGCTTCTCCTCTGCCAGCGTGCTCTACACTCCTTGCACTGTGACTCTATTTACGATGAATTATTTAGGATTTTAGCGATGTTCTGGGCCGATAAGCTGATTGAAAAACTGGATCGTGACCAACCCCATATCATTAACGACTCAAAAACTCCCTCTGGACGTGCCCATGTCGGTGCGCTGCGTGGAGTGCTGATTCACGATGTGATGTTCCGCCTTATGAAGGAGCGGGGATTTGAGGTGCGGTATACCTTCGGGGTGGATGACTACGACCCGCTGGATGAGCTGCCTTATGGCAAGGATGAACACTTTCGGCAGTACCTCGGAATGCCGCTGTGTAGCGTCCCTCCCCCGCCTGGCTCTACCGCTAGCGATATGTCTGACTACTATATCAGTGAGTTCTTCGGTGTATTTGACTACTTGGGGGTCGCTGCGGAGACCTACCGCCTGCGTGACATCTACCGCGCTGGGGAGTTTGATGAGGCGATTGACCAGATTCTGCGTCATGCCGATGTGGTGCGCGAGGTCTACCATAAGGTCAGCGGCTCTCAGCGTCCCGCGACCTGGTATCCGTTTCAGGTGATCTGTGAGCAGTGCGGTAAGATCGGCACCACCGAGGTGACCGGTTATGACGGTAAAGAGGTGAGCTACCACTGTCGGCCCTCTTTGGTGAAGTGGGCGCAGGGGTGCGGTCACCAGGGTAAGGTCTCTCCCTTCGGTGGCAGGGGTAAGCTGCCGTGGAAGGTGGAGTGGGTGGCGAAGTGGGCGACGCGCGGTATTACGGTGGAGGGCGCTGGGAAGGATCACACCACCAAGGGGGGGTCTCGCGATGTGGCGGAGGGGTGTTTGCGGCGGATCTTCAACCAGAAAAAAGCCCCGCTGAATATTCCCTATGAGTTTTTTTTGGTGGAGGGGGCGAAGATGAGTTCTTCGCGTGGGGTGGGGGTCTCTGCGGTGGAGATGGCGGAGTTTTTACCGCCGGAGATTTTGCGCTTTCTGCTGCTGCGCTCGCAGCCTAACCGCCCGATCAACTTCTCTCCAGATGAGCAGTCAATCATTAAATTGTTCAATGATTTTGACCGCAGTCATGCGCAGTTTTTCAGCGCCGATGGAGGGGGGGATACCCGGGAGATCTATGCGCTGTCGCAGGTAGCGCCTGAGGGGGAGTACTACGCGCCGAATATCCAGTTGCTTCAGGCGCTGGTGCAGATGCCCCATATTGATGTGGTTGAGGAGATCCGCCGACGCAAGCCGGGGGGCAGTTTGAGTGCGCTGGAGCGAACTCACCTTCAGCGTCGCATCGCCTCCATTCAGTACTGGCTCGACCGTTACGCCAGCGCCGAGGAGCGGTTGCAGTTGCAGCCGCAGCTTCCCGCTGTTGCCGCACAGTTGAGCGCCACCCAGTGCGCTTTTCTGCACCGGCTCGCCGAGCGCCTGCCGAACGCCTCTTGGCAGGCGGATGCCTTGCAATCGACAATTTTTGATGCCACTCGCATCACCCCGATTGCGCAGCCCGATGCCTTTCAGGCGATCTATCTGGTGCTCTTCGGGCGCACCTCGGGACCGCGTGCGGGGAATCTGTTTGAGTTTCTAGAACCCGATTTTCTCTCTCAACGCCTGACCCAGGTCACCTATGCGCAGGCGCAACTGTGGCAGGAGAGCGTGGTGGAGCGGGAAGTGCTGGAGCAGTGGTTACAGAGCCAACAGGGGAAGATCGCTAGCATGACCACCCAACTACAGCGCCTCCCCGAAACCGAGGAGGGGGAGATCGCTGCGGTTCTCGAATTCACCGTCACCCTTAACGACGGCAAAACTCACCTGCGCCGCACACGGCCCTCTAGCGAGGGCGAGGGCGAGGTGCTAGGTGCTAGGTGCTAGGCGCGAGGTGCGAGGTGCGAGGCGCGAGGCGCGAGGTGTACACCTCGAATCTCGAACCTCGAACCTCGAACCTCGAATCTCGAACCTCGAACCTCGAATCTCGACCCTCGACCCTCTATTCCAAAACTTGAACGTCGGCTTTTTCCCGCAGTTCTCTCAGATACTTGTGCAGGCGGCGGTTCTGCTCCTGTTGCAGCAGTTGCGGTTGCATCCGCTCAAAGCTGGGGGCGGGTTTGGCGCGTTGCTCTTCGGCGAGGATGATGTGGTAGCCAAATTGGGTTTTCACCGGTTTTTCGCTCATGCCGCCCGGTTCCAGTGCCACTACGGCCTGCTCAAACTCGGGTACCATCTGGCCAAGACCAAACCAGCCGAGGTCGCCGCCCCGGGCGCTGGAGGGGCAACTGGAGTGTTCCCGCGCCAGCTCCTGAAAGTCGGAGCCGTCGTTTAGCTTGGTGATCAGCTCCTCTGCCTGCTCCTCCGCTTCGACCAAGATATGGCGGGCGCGAAACTCTCTTTCGCCGGGCTTTTCGCTCTCCGCTGCGTAGAGCGCTTGCAGATCCGCTTCGGTAATCGGATTTTGGGCGAGGAAACCATTCAGCACCAAGTTGGAGAGGTACTCCGCACGTACCAGTTGCAGCCCAGCCTGCACTTCGGGCTTTTCGGTCAGTTTCAGCTTCTCCGCCTCATCCGCCAAGATCAGGTAGTTGACCAGCTCATCCAGTAGCGCGGTGCGCATCTCGTCGGTCAACTCCTCGCCGCGTGCCTGGGCGGGAACGGTCTGCTGGTAGAAAATGGTGAACAGGTTACGGCTGATCGGGGTGCCATTCACGCTAATCACCGCTTTGTTGCCATGCTCCTCACCCTCGCTGGCGAGCAGTGGGCTGCTCAGGCCGAGGGCTAGGGTAACGGCAAGGGCCAGCGAGGTGAGTGCGTGGGTGGGTCGCTTCTGCATTCTATAATCTCCTAGGGTAGAACTTTTTTGAACGGTTTTACAGTTACCGAGGTAAAGACCCCGGTGGTTACATACGGATCTTCCGCAGCCCACTGCTGTGCTGCCTCCAGATCACTGAACTCGGCGATAATCAGCGAGCCGCTAAAGCCTGCCGGGCCGGGTTCTGGGCTGTCGATGGCGGGATGGGGGCCAGCGACGAGCAGCCGCCCCTGCTGCTGTAGCTCCTGCAAGCGGGCGAGGTGTTCGGCCCGCACCGCCAGCCGGGACTCCAGGCTCTCCTCGCGGTCGCTCCCAAAAATCGCATACCACACGATAAAGTCTCCTTTAGATACTATTTTCCCTATGGGGTTCCATCACCCGGCGCTACCATGCTTTGGGGACAAAGGAGGAAGGATTTTGGATGGCGGCGGAGTCACCGGTAGCGCGGATGCTAAAGAGACCGCGTTTACTCACCATCTCTTCAGCTCCGGCATCGGCAGTAAGCCAGGCCATTCCTCCGTAAATGATATTTTTTTGATAGCGAGGTACCCAACTTTTGAGGTGGTCTAGCTTGTCGAGAAAACGGGTGACATCTTTGGGGCGTAGAGTGGTTTTTACCTCAATCACGACCACTGCGTCGCCGTCGTGGGCGATGATGTCGAACTCGTAGTTGCCACCGTCGGGGAGTTTTCCTTTAAGCCGGCTGGTGGTGTCCTGAATGGCGATACCGCGCTGATTGAGAATTGCGACGAGGTCGCCCTCTACCAGTGACTCCATAAGCTTTCCCCACTGGCTGGTGAAGAGCGCTTCCAATTTCGAGAGTTTCTCGTCGCTCTCCCGAAACTTGCGGTCGGTCTCTTTGAACTGCCGGTCGGTCTCCTGAAACTTGCGGTCGGTCTCTTTGAACTGCCGGTCGGTCTCCTGAAACTTGCGGTCGGTCTCTTTGAACTGCCGGTCGGT
>SLIM01000087.1 GCA_007135625.1 Gammaproteobacteria bacterium | reverse complement strand
CTTCCGGCCAATACCTTGTTCGGAGAGCGTCAAGCGGGGCATTTCGCCCCAAGGACTCAGCCACTTACGGCGAGACTTTCGCTGTGAGCGGTCAAGGTGGCCGGAATGACGATCAAGGCCCCTAACGCCATGCTCAGTCAAACCGGTTAAGCGACAGCGAAACCGGCTTCGGCCTCGACCAGCTCAACGCTGGTAAACCACTGCTCTTTCCTCTTCGAGTCGTACCGCCATCGAACACAAAACCACCCGTCACCACACTGCGCCACCAAGGGCTTGCTTCCCTTCTGGCCAAGTCTCAAGCTACTCTTAGCAATCCTTTTCTGCCGATGATGGTATTCTTTCAAAACCCCGAAGCTTTGTCAACAGGTTTTTGCTCCCCATACGCATCTTGCCCATCATGCTGATATAAATCATGGTAGTTCGAACATCGCCCTGTCCCACCAGCTCCTTGCACAGTGTGTCAGCACAGTACAGATGTGGTAGCCCTCTTCTATAGCAGCAGAGGAGAGAGAACAGAACAGAACAGAAAACAACCCCCCTCAAAAATCACCCCTTCCCCCTGCGCTCCAGCGGATTCTCAATCAACGAATAGACCACCGGAACCAGCAGCAAAGCGAGGAGAGTAGAGCTAATCATCCCGCCGATCACCGCAACAGCGAGCGGGCCGACGGTATCGGTTCCCGCCCCCCAGCCGCTGGCGGCGGGGAGTAGGGCGAGAATCAGGGTAAGCGAGGTCATCACCACCGGGCGCATCCGCAGCGGACAGGCATTTTTGAGCGCCTCATCGACCCCCTGCCCCTTGGCGCGGTACTGGTTGGTCAAGTCGATTAGCAGAATTGAGTTTTTCGAGACCAGCCCGATTAGCAAAATAATACCAATCATCGAAAAAATATTCAGGGTATGGCCCGCCCACCACAGTCCGAGCAGTCCGCCGACAATCGCCAGCGGCTGGGCGAGCATAATGATCAAAGGCTGGATAAAGCTATTGAACTGGCTAGCGAGAACCATATAGACCAGCACCAGCGCGAGGACTAGCACAAACAGCATATAACCGGCGGTCTTCTCCATCTCTTCCGCCTCTCCTTGCAGCCGCAGGCTATAGCCGAGCGGCAGCTCTTCGGCGGCGATTCGCTCGACGATTCCTACGGCATCGCCCAGTGGCAGGGTGGGGGTGGCGTAGAAGTTGGCAGAGTATTGCAGATTAAAGCGGCTGATCACTGCCGGGCCGATGCCGTCTGCAAAGTGGGCGAGGCTGTCGAGGCGGACCAGCTCGCCGTCGCGGCTGCGCAGGAAGATCCGCCCGAGGTCATGGGGTTCGCCGATTTCGCCGCTGGCCGCTTTCAGGCGGATGTCGTAGCGCTCGCCATCTCCCGGTTCGTCATTGTACTTGGCGATGTTCATGCCGCCGGCGAGAATGTTGGCCGCTTCGGCCACGTCGCGGCTGTGCAGGCCGAGAATCGCCACCCGTTCGCGGTCGATCTGTAGCTCGACCTGGGGCAGAGTAAGTTGCAGGTCGAGATCGATCCGCCCCAGTCCGTCATATTCGCCTAGCCGCTGCTCGATGCGCTGCGCCAGTTCGGCGACCCGCTCCAGCTCGGGACCGCGTACCACAAATTGCAGCGGGTCGCCGCGCTGGCCGCTAATCAGCGGTACGGCGGTGGCGAAACCGCGTGCGCCGGGAATCTGCGACAGTTCGCGGTTAATCATTGGCACCAGCTCCTGTTGGGTGAGGGTGCGCTGGTCACGCGGCTGCATACGCACAAAGCCGAAGGCCTGGTTGGCCTGCCCCCGGTCGCCGATGCCAATGGCGGCAAAGTAGCTTGCGACCGCCTCTTGTCGCGCCAGAATCTCTTCGACCTTGCGCAATTTTTCGTTGGTGTAGTCGATGCTGGAACCGAGCGGGGTGCGCAGAATGATTAGAAACTGCCCTTCGTCCTCTTCCGGGGCGAAGGCGAAGCCGATGTGGGAGAGGGCCGTGACGGAGAGGCTGACCACTAAGGCGATGGTGACTATTAGGGTCGTCCAGCGAAAGCGCATCACGCCGTGCAGTGCCGCTTTGTAGCCGCGATCCATCCCCTGAAATAGCGCTTCAAAGAGCCGGTAGATCGGCCCATGTTGCGCTTCGACGCGGAGAAAGCGGGAGCAGAGCATTGGGGTGAGGGTGACGGCGACGAAGTAGGAGATGAGCACCCCGACGGTGACCACTACCGCAAAGGATTCGAAGAAGCGGCCAATAATCCCCTCCATAAAGATCACCGGGGCGAAAATGGCGACCAGCGCGAGGGTGGTGGCGAGGACTGCAAACAGTACCTCTTGGGTGCCGTTGAGCGCGGCGCTAATCGGGTCGGGATCGAGGGTCTCGCGGTGGCGGTAGATGTTCTCTAACACCACAATCGCGTCATCGACCACCACCCCGATGAGCAGCAGCAGTGCCAGCAGGGTGAGGGTGTTGAAGGTGTAGCCCATCAGGTAGATTACCGCCACCGCACCAAGCAGCGAGACCGGGATGGCGATGG
>SLIM01000355.1 GCA_007135625.1 Gammaproteobacteria bacterium | reverse complement strand
AAGCGGTACGGGTCATGATGCGGTAGCGGGCATTACGATGTTAACACTTTCAGTTGCAATGGCATTAGCCAGTGCCAATGCACACGCTTCAACGGCTCCAGAGAGAGCGCTCTCTCAGGGGGTGGAGGCTGCCCTTGTGGTGGATAACACCAGACAACAAACAGGGCAACTTCAAGGGGAGGTCGCAAATGTCAATGTTCTTCATCAATATGAGAGAATCGTTGAAATGGTGGGAGCGGAGGCTTTTCAGAGAATAATGAGCGTAGAAAGTGCCGAAGATGCCAGACAAAAATTATTACATGAACTAAATGAAAGACTAAAAATATTATATGATGACTTCTTGCCTCGATCAGCAGAAGGAGGCGGATCGGGAAATGTAGATAATGTTATTATGATAATAAAAGGAATTGCAGAAAACAGCGCCGATGAAGAATCTGCATACAAGGCGATTGACAGACTATATAATACTGGCGAAGACGGAGCGAAATATTTTGTTGAAATTCTGAAACTTCCTGAAATGGCGAACAACTTGAGAGAGTATTTGGCTAATCAAGATATTGCATCAAGGATAGAGCTTAATTTGAAGCACGGTGCGGTACGAGATAGTGAAATCGAAGATGCAAAAAGAGATATTGAGCGTTATCAAAAAAGAGCAGATCATTTTAGGGATTTGCTTGTGGAGGGGGTGAGTATTGATTATACGAGAAGGTTGGGGAGTAGAACTTTTGAAAGGACTTTGGATAATCGCAGCAAGGTACATAAACTTCTAATCTTGTCAGCAAAAATTGGAATGGCGAATGATAGAGATGGGATTGCACTTGCTGAGAGCATTGGCAATAGAAATACTTCAAAATAACAATCCAAACCAAAAAATCAGCATTTCCAAAAAACACACCCAAGAAAACAGCAAAAAACAGCACTTCCCAAGCCACCCGCTCTCCACAAGGAGCGCGGGCCTAGAGAAGGGACTCTAGCGCAACAGCAGCACCGGCACCTTAGCGTTACGCATCACGCAGGTCGTGGTACTACCGACCAAAAAGCGGCGAATCGCAGAGTGGCCATAAGCCCCCATCACAATCAAATCGATCTCATGCGCCTTGCGATAGTCGCACAGCGCCTGCTCCACCTCACCGCTCAAAAGCTGGGTCGTGACCACAAAATCGGACGCTTCCAAGGTATCACGCGCCCACTGCAACTGCCCCTGATTCTTTTTATTGTCGCTGCCAATCATCACCACATGGCAAGGAAGAGCGCGAAAAAGAGGACTACCGGCCACCCTATCGACCCCCTTATGGGTCGTGGCACTGCCATCAAAAGCGATCATCAAACTGCGCGGCGGCTGAAAGGTGGGGGTGCAGACCAAAATCGGGCGGCGCAGCGTGCGCACCACCGTCTCCAGGCGACCGCCGATATGTTCGCCAATATTTTCATCGTGCTTGCCCATGACCAGAAGGCGGGTATCCTCTTCCATCTCGACCAGGGTTTCCAGAACATCCCCGTGGCGCTGCAACACCTCAGCGCCCTCCAGGCCCGCTGCGGCGGCACGCTGCTGCTGCGCCTCCAGCAGCCGCCGCCCCTGTTCGCGGGCGAGGCGGCCACGCTGCTCATCGAGCGCGGCCAGCTCACTGAGCAACTGCTCACGGTTATCGAGGCCGAGGTGGCCGCTGAAATCGGCGGTAGTCGGATATTTGGCCCGATCCAGGATATGCAGCAGGCGCAGCGGTGCCTCCATCCGCTGCGCAGCCCAAACCGCATGGTCGGTGATGGAGTCGGTGACCGGGGTGCCGTCAAGAGAGGCGATTACGCGTGTCATAGGATCGATCCTTTCGGTTAGTGGCCCATCATCCGATCAACGGCATCGGGCTTATCGTGAACCGCAAAACGGTCAACCAGGGTTGCGCTCGCCTCGTTCAGGCCGATAATCTCAACCCGTGCCCCCTCGCGGCGAAACTTTAGCACGACCTTATCAAGGGCGTGTATGGCGGTGATGTCCCAGAAGTGGGCCTGACAGAGGTCGATGACAACGTCGTCAACCGCCTCCTTGAAGTCAAAAGCATCCATAAACTTATCGGCAGAGGCAAAGAAGACCTGGCCGACCACATGATACGTTCGCGTGCGCAGGTCGCTGCTCAGTTCGGAGCGGATATCTTTATACTGCGCCACCTTATTGGCAAAGAACATCGCCGCTAAGAGTACACCGGTCAGCACGCCGTAAGCAAGGTTGTGGGTGAAGACGACAACGATCACCGTGACGATCATGAC
The DNA here is from genome assembly GCA_007135625.1 of Gammaproteobacteria bacterium. Lineage (GTDB taxonomy): Bacteria > Pseudomonadota > Gammaproteobacteria > Chromatiales > Chromatiaceae > SLIM01. The sequence continues at coordinate 7,851 of SLIM01000355.1, read as the reverse complement.
CACGCTACTGCTTCGGGGATTGCTCTTGAGGTTGCGCAGCGACTCCCAGCTAAAGGTGCCGATGGCGACCATAATCATCACCGCTACCAGCGCCGCCATGGGAATCTGCGCGACCCAATCGCCTAAAAAGACTACCATTAAAATTAAGTAGACCCCAGCGGAGAGGGTGGAGAGGCGGGTGCGTCCTCCCGATTTAACGTTAATCACCGACTGGCCGATCATTGCGCAGCCGGCCATTCCCCCCATAAAACCGGAGGCGATATTGGCGACTCCTTGTCCCTTGCACTCGCGGTTTTTGTCGCTCTTGGTGTCGGTCAGATCATCGACAATGGTGGCGGTCATCATCGACTCCAGCAGCCCCACCACCGCCAGCGAGAGTGCGTAGGGGAGGATAATCCAGAGCGTCTCCAGGTTGAGCGGAACAGCGGGCCAGAGGAAAATCGGCAGGGTGTCGGGAAGTTCGCCCATGTCGCCGACGGTGCGAATATCCATGTCCGTGAATAGGACAAAAGCGGTGAGCAGCACGATGGTGACCAGCGGCGAGGGGATCACCTTGGTGAGCAGCGGCAGCAGGTAGATGATGCCCAGACCGGCGGCGACCATGGCGTAGACCTGCCAGGTGACACCGGGAGTGGCGGGGTTTAGCTCCGGCAGTTGGGCGAGGAAGATGAGAATCGCCAGGGCGTTGACAAAGCCGAGTACCACCGAGCGGGAGACGAAGCGCATGAGCGAGCCGAGCTTGAGGTAGCCGGCGAGAATCTGGAACACCCCGGTGAGTAGGGTGGCGGCGAGTAGATACTCTAGCCCATGTTCCCGTACTAGGGTCACCATCAGCAGGGCCATTGCCCCGGTGGCGGCGGAGATCATGCCGGGACGACCGCCGGTAAAGGCGATCACTACGGCGATGCAGAAGGAGGCGTAGAGTCCGACTTTGGGATCGACTCCGGCGATAATGGAGAAGGCAATCGCCTCGGGAATGAGGGCGAGGGCGACCACCAGACCGGCGAGTAGGTCGCCGCGTGGGTTGCTGAACCATTGGCTGCGTAACGAATAGAGCATAGAGACTCCTGAACCAAGCAAAAGCAGAGAGCGACCGGCAAGCGTGGTGCGGTCGAAGAGGGCGGTGTTGTGTGGCGAGCGGGCGGGCGAAGAGACCCCCCTTTAGGGCGAGGGGGTTAAGGTGGCGTAGGGTACAGCATAGGTCAATGAGTATGTCGTAAAATGGTGATGGAGTAAAGCAACCGCCTACTATAACCGAAGAGCGGAGTGTAGGCGACTCTTTTTATGCACAACCTGCGCCATTACTTCAGTATTTTATAATGGGAGAGGGATGGTGGCGGCTATAGCGGATTAGCGCGGCAAGGTGCCGCTGCTCGGGATGCTGCTTGAGGGCGATGGCCTGTTGTAGGGCGCGGCTGGCGATGTCCAGATGATCGGCGAGCAGGGCGCGGAGAGCCTCCTGTTCGTGACGACGGGCGGCGCGTTCCGCCTGTTGTGGCGGTTGCAAATCCGCGCCGCAGCGGGGGCAGAGGCTGGCACCGCGCAGGCGGGCGCGGCAGAGGGGACAGTTCTCCATCTTAGGATTCCAAGTAGTAGAGCAGGTCGCTGATCTCGCCAATTGCCTCTAGCAGTACCTGCTCATCCTCTCCCGCCAGCGCATCTTCAAGGGTTTCGATCTGGTCAATGAGATCCTCTCGGTTATCCCCCTCGCTGCTATCGAGCAGGCTACGCGCCTTCTCCAGTAGCGCTTTCGCCTGAACTACTTCGCGGTTATGCTCCTGTTCCGGGGAGATGATCTCCCCCTCTTCGGCAAACATTCTGTCGATGCGTAATTTGGCGGCATCCATCTGCGCCTCATCAAAGCGGGCGATGGCATTGCTGATGGTGATGCTCTTCTCTTTGCCGCTGATCTTCTCTTGGGCGGCGACGTGGAGAATGCCATCGAGGTCGAGTGAGAAGGTGCAGATGATGGGGTTGCCTTCTGGGGCCTTGCTCAACCCCTCGATCAGGAAGCTACCAATTTTGGTGTTTTGGAGTGCGTCGCGACTCTCTCCCTGGTAGACATTGATCTCAACGGTGGTCTGGTTATCGTATGCGGTGTAAAAAACTTCGCTTTTTGTCGTTGGGATGACGCTATTTTTACGAATCAGCGGGGAGAAGACGTAGGGGTAGATCATTCCCTCTGCATAATCCAGGGCATTGATACCGAAGGTATAGGGGGTAATATCGACCAACACCCCGGTGGCCTGTTCACCAGCAATCACTGCCGCCTGAATCGCGGCACCGGCGGCAACGCAGAGGTCAGGGTTTAACTCGCTGCGGGGTTGGATGCGCAGAATCTCTTCCAGTTGCCGGGCGATGATCGGGGTGCGGGTCGTGCCGCCGACCAGGAGCACTTCGTCAAGGTCAGAGACGGTTAATCCGGCCTCTTTTAGGGCGATATGCACCGCCTCCAGGGTCTCCGTGACAAACGGCTCAATCATCTCTTCATAGTCGTGGCGATTCAGCTCCAGCGAGAGGTGGATGGGAGTCCCCTCTTGGGTCAGGAGGTGTTCCTCTTCAATGCGGGTATAGGGGGCATCGGAGAGGGCGATCTTGGCCGCCTCAGCGGCCCGTTGAATGCGCGCCATCGCCTGCAAGGAGGTGGTGGGATCGACTCCGTGCTGTGCGCTGAGGTGGGCGACTAGGTGATCGACGATCTTTTGATCAAAATCATCTCCTCCGAGATGGTTGTTGCCGTGGCTGGCGACCACTTCAACATGCTCTCCCTCGATCTGAACTACGGAGACGTCAAAGGTGCCGCCACCGAGGTCGTAGACCAGCACCGTCTTCTCCCCTTGTTGGATCCCTTCGTAGGTGAGGGCGGCTGCGGTCGGCTCGTTGATAATGCGCACCACCTCCAGGCCGGCAATTGCGCCGGCATCGCGGGTCGCCTGGCGCTGCGCATCGGAGAAGAAGGCGGGTACCGTGATCACCGCTTTGCTCACCGGCTCTCCGAGTCGGGCTTCGGCGGCCTCTTTGAGGCGGCGCAGGATCATGGCGGAGATCTCTTGCGGGCTATACTCGTTGTCGCCGAGGGTGAAGCGCTGGTCGCTGCCCATGGCGCGTTTAACCGAGCGGATCGTCCGTTCGGGGTAGAGCGCATATTGATTTTTCGCCGGGGTACCGATCAGTAGGGTACCGTTTTCGCTAAGACCGACCACGGAGGGGAGCTGCTCGTGGCCGTCGATCACTACAATCTCAATTTTACCCTCAATGGAGAGGGCAACCTCGGAGTTGGTGGTTCCAAGGTCGATACCAATAATTTTTTCACTCATGTTGTCTCTGTCCGTTTGTTAACGACTACCTCGGCAAGGCGTAGCACCTGTTCGCCGCGTCGATAGCCTTTGCGAATCTCTTGCAGAACGACTCCCTCTTCCTGATCTGGTTGGTGCGCCGTGGAGATCGCTTGCATGGTCCACGGGTCGAGGCGCATTCCGACGCTCTCAATCGGTTGCAGGGCGTGGCGTTGCAGCAGGCCGTCAATCCGCCGCAGGGTGATCTCCAGCCCCTCGCCCATGCCGTCAACCAGTTGGCGGAGTCGTCCGCGTGGACGCTCCAGCAGGTTGGCGGGACGAAACCCGGTGACGCTGTGGTGGGTTATGGCGAGGCGGTCACGCAGCTCCAGCAGCTCCAGCAGCAGCGCCCGTTCGGCCTCTTCGCGCACGGCCTTATTGGCCTGGCGCTGCTCGCTTACCTCTTTGCTCAGCCGCTGGTTGCCCTCTTGCAGGGTGTTTAGCAACTCTCGGCTATGCTCCAGTGCCTGTTTGACCTGGCGGGACTCTAGCTTGATCTCATTGCGCAGCCCGGCAAGTTCGGTAAATAGGGTGTAGAGGTCGGGGACTTCTGCTTCGCTCTCCGCTGCGCTGTCGTACTCTTCGCCAGAAAGACTCTCCAGATAGGCCGCAAAGCGCTCTAGTAATTGCTGTTTGGTGGCCTCGTCCATTAGTCTCTCCGTGGGGGGGGTATGATGCGCAGCAGGGCGGAAAACTGTTCCCGATTGGGGCGGCCCGGTTGCAGCGCTACCTGCAACTGCTCCAGCAAGCAGAGGAGGGTTGGCGGGTCGCTGGCAAAGAGCTGGTGGCGTAGGCGGTCGCGCTGGCTGCGCAACTGCTCGTAAGCGCTGCGAATGCGCTGAAAGCGTTGCGGGTAGCGTTCCGCCGGGAAGCGTCGTACCTGCTCCAAGTAGGCCTGACGAATGGCCTCATCATCGGCACTGGAGGAGACGTTGAGAATGGCGTAGGGGTCGATCATCGTTTACTGTAGCTCCCGTAGTAGAGGACAGAGAAGAAGAGAGGGGAGGGTGCTGGCGACGGCTCTGCCGCATCCTCAGCGCTTTCCTGGTTTCCCCTTCATTCCGATTTCTACAAAAAGCTTAAGCACCTCGTGCCTCCCGTTTTCGCCGAATAGGGGGGCGAACATCTCGAGAAAACTTTCCATCTCGGGTGGTTGATTAGGGAACTCCAGCAGGTGTTCGACAAACTCATCCAAGGTCATGCCGTCTGGAAGCGAAAGCTCTTCCGGCGGAATGAAGTTGGCTTCTAGCAGAAGTGATTTGATGGCACTCCTTGGATCATTCGCTTCACGGAGTTGTGGGAAGAGATCCTCCATTCTGTACGCATCGTCGTCATCCTCTGCCTCCTCCTCCTCCAGGTAAGAATCGGCATAAAAGTGTGGCAGGGTGTCGTGGTAGAGCTCCTCAATGGAGTGGTGGATGCGGCTGACCAGTCGATGGTCGTTGCTCTGTTCGGCCTCTTCTCCCAGTCTTTCGAGCTGCTGGATCAGGATGAAGGAGGGGAGCCGCTGCGACTTCGGTAGGGCGGTGAGTTTGAGGTAGCGTAAGGTGAGGGAGTTGGGAAACTGCTTCTGGGCGTTCTCCAGGTAGCGCTGCAGCAGCTCCGGCGAGAGCAACGGATTAGCCGCTACCCGTTCGCAGAGCAGCACCCATTGTGCTTCATCAAGAGAGAAGTTCGTTCTCTGTTTGAGGAGGGGAAGGAGTGGGGCGAGTGCCTGCTCTACCGCTTTCGGTTTCTCCCGCTGGAGGGCGCTATCCACCTCTTGCAGGAGTGAGAAGAGTTCGGGGGCGTTGAAGGGCTGCTTGGTGGTGAAGGGGGTGAGGCGAAGCAGTGCTTTGCGATCCAGATGCAACTTTATACCACTCAAAAGCAGGATAAAGGGGCCGAGCAGGGGGCCGATGGCCAGGCACCCCTCGGTGATCTGCTGCCGGGCGCTCTTGGTATCCCCGTCGAGCCAGGCGTGAACTCCCGAGAGTTGGGCAATTTTGCCCCGGTCGAGCGCGTTATCGGCCCACTGGAGCGCCTCTTGCAGCTCATTTAGAACCAGGTGGTGCTTGTCGCTCTGGGCCAGTTGCTTGTGGGCATGGGCGAGGTGGGCGTGTAGCAAAACCTGCTTAATTTCGTGATTTACCGAATCGAGCGCCAGGAGTTGGCGGGCGATACGGGCCGCTTTTTTGTAGGCACCGCCGGCGACTGCGTTGCGCACTAACTGGGTGAGCAGTGCCGGATCATTGGGCCAGTGCTGCTCCGCCTTGGCGGCCACCTCACGCGCACTTTTCAGGTTGTTATGGTCGCGATGGAGGGCGATGAGTTGCAGCGCTGCGGCATGATCGTCGGGATCCCGATCCAATGCGAGGGTGAGCCACTCCGTAATCTGCGCCAGATTCGTTTTAGAGGGTGTGGTCTTGTCGCTGGTACTTTGTGCAAGGTGGCGGTAGATGAGCGCCTCGATCAGCGGTTTTTCCTCTGGAGTAAAAGGGTGCAAATCCTTTGACAAAGCCGACAGGGCGCTCTGCCACCGATGGGTAATGTAGGGCAACGACTGCTGACTTACCTCGCACTGGAGAGCCGCAAGCTGTTGGTACTCAAAGTCGGAGAGGTCGCCGAGGAGCCGCTCGATCTGCTTTTTACTGAGAGCGCTGAAGAAACCGCTAAGTTCCGGGTGGAGGAGGATGCGCTTCAGTGCTTCACGAACGAAGCTCTCTCCCAGTAGTTGGCGGTGTTGTTTAATGATCGATCCTAGGGTCTTCGGTTTATTGCCCCTCTCCCAGCGGATAAAGTCGCCGGCTGCGTGATCAATCGATTGGTTCCAGCCCTGTAGCGCCCCGGCAAAGGCGCGTACCGCCGCCGGGATGGGGTCGTCCTGCTGTTGCAGGAGCTGCGGGTTGAAACTGTGCTGGATGGCGGTCACCAGCGGGATATAGGGGGAGTCTGCCGCGATCTTGGCGAGGTGTTGGCGGGCCTGCGCAGAATGTTCAGGAAGTGCCAGCAGCGCCCTGAATAGCGGTTTCAGCTCGCGAAAGGGGGAGCGGAAGCGCAATGCTCCCAAGGCACTCTCCACGGCTGCATCATCGCCGTTGCAGTAGCCGTCCAGGATCTGTTCGGCGAGTGGGAGGTCGCGCCGTAGCGGGTCATCCTCCGGCCACGGGGTGAGTAGCTCGTGCCGGCCTGCGAGAATCTGGGCGGCGCAGTAGCGCCGTATCTGCTCGCGTTGCGGGGTCTTCTCCTCCCATGTCGCCAGTCGCTGTTGGAGCCACTCCTGTGCCGCAGCGGGTTGCGGGAGGGCGAGCAGGAGGGCGAAGTGGCGCAGTGCGTCCGGTTCACGCTGGCAGATCTCCATGCAGTTCTGGTAGAGCATCAGCGCCTCTTTGACCATCCCCTTGGCCGCTAGCTCCTCACTGCGCCCCAGGTAGGCATCGGCCAGACCATCAAGGCGAGCGGGAGTCGCCTCACGATGCACCAGCTCTTTATAGTCAACAATGGCTGCCTTAAAGCGGTGGGCGAGCAGGTTCTGCTCCGCTTGTGCCTGGAGCTGCTCGGTGGTGAGCTTTTTGGGGGTGCTGCTTTTGCTGATGCTGCGTTTCTTTGCCACGGTCATTTGCTTCTTAGTTGAGAAGGTTTTGGAATCCATCTGCGCCGCCGTCTCTTTTCAGCGGGGTATCGGGTGCTGGCAAGCTCGGCGTGGAGTAGTGGAGCCAAAACACGCTAAAATCCTTCTGGTACATTTGGGGTGAGCTGGGTCGATAGGGTAACGGAAAGTACCGAAGAGTTCGACAGCTCTTTTTGCGTGGAAATGATTTTGGCGGAGAGCTGGATGTTGGGGAGCGGCGTAGCCAGTGCGGAGGTGCCGCGACTCTGCGCGGCGTTTCATCTTCCGGGCCTATAGGAAAGTGGTTTGAGGGGGCGAGTAGCGCCCCCACCCCTTTCCGACAGGGTTGTTTTTAGTAGGTAAGTGCCTTGGCATCAACCCGCTGTACGCCGCGCAGGGCGCGGGCCAGCTCAACCGCCTGGTCACGCTCCGCTTCGCTGCGCACCTTGCCGCTAAGTACTACTACGCCATCGGTAGTGGTCACCGAGATGTCGTTGAGGGCCACTTCACTGGACCAGAGGTAGCTCGATTTGACCTTGGTGGTGATCCAACTGTCGCTGATGTATTCGCCTGCATCCTCAGAGCTATCCTTGGCGCTATCGGCCATGCCCTTGCTGCTCTCGCTGATCGAGTCACCCGCCTCTTTAGCGCCCTCCTTGGCGCTCTCCAGCATACTCTTACCGTTGGACTCGGAGGTCTCATCCTCGGCACTTGGCTCCTCATCGAGGATCTCCAACTGATTATCCACCGACACGACACCGCGGGTGTTGAGCGCCAAGCGCTCGGCGAGTGCCCTGGCCATTTCGCTGCTGGCGGTACCGCGCAGCGTCACCTGGCCCGAGTGGGTCTCGACATTCGTCGACAAACCTTCGGCGTAGCGGCTCCACATCAACTTGGACTTCACCGCCGTGGTGATCGTGGCATCTT
>SLIM01000341.1 GCA_007135625.1 Gammaproteobacteria bacterium | reverse complement strand
CATCAGATCGCCGACACCCCCACGCTAGGCACGCTGGAGAGCTTCTCCGGCCACTATGAGATCGCCGCCGGACGGCCAGCCTATGGGCAGTACGCAGATCCCGTGGTGATGCCAATGCTGCGCAACAGCGGCTATACACCGACCTTTAGTCACCATATCAGCGACTCGGCGCTGTGCGCCACCTGCCACAACCTAAAAACCCCGTATGTGGATGCCGAAGGGCAGCTCCTCACCACCACCCCAGCGTCGGAGTTTCCCGAACAGATGGTCTACAGCGAGTGGGAGGCGAGTCGCTATGCCCATGGCGAGACCCAACAGAGCTGCCAGCAGTGCCACATGCCCCGCGCCGAGGGGGCGGTCAAAATCGCCAACCGCCCGCTTGCCGGTCGCCAAGCGATCTCCCCCCGCAGCAACTTTGCCCAGCATACCCTGGTGGGTGGCAATACCCTGATGATGGAGATTTTAGCAAACCATCGCCAGGAGCTGGAGGTGACCAGCAACCAGTTTGAACAGAGCGTTGCAGAGACCCGCACGCTCCTGCAAACGGCGGCGGATCTGGAGATCGAAACGCTCTCGGCGGCCAACGGCACCCTTCATGCGGTGGTGCGGGTCACCAACCAGAGCGGCCATAAGCTCCCCACCAGCTACCCATCGCGGCGCGTGGTGCTGCATCTGACGCTCCTCGATGAGCAGGGGCAGACGCGCTTTGAGTCGGGGCGCATCGACGCGCAAGGGCGGGTGGTGGGCCTTGCCAGCGAAGAGGAGCCAGGGCGCTATGAGCCACACCACACCCTGATTCGCTCCCCCGATCAGGCGCAGATCTACGAAAGTGTGATGGGCGACAGCGACGGCGAGCTAACCCATACGCTGCTACGCGGCGCCCGCTATCTGAAAGATAACCGATTGGTTCCGGCAGGTTTCGATAAGCATCGGGTCGAGGAGGATATTGCGGTGCGGGGAGGGGCGTTCGATGATCCCGATTTTAATCTGGGTGAGGATCGTGTCACCTATCAACTGCCCATCGCGACGGCCGGGCGCTACCGGCTTGTTGTCCGCCTGCTCTATCAGCCGCTACGGTATGATTTTTTGCAGGATCTGTGGCGCGATAACGAACTGCCGGAGGTGGCTGATTTCCAGCGCATGTATGGGCAGAGCAGCATCCGTTATGAGGTGATCCAGCAAACCGAGGCGACGCTGGAAATCTCCCCGGAACAGGCGACCGCGAGCTGCTCACCAAGCGCCATTACGCTCAGTAGCCTCTTTTACGCCTCACCCTTTATCGTGCGTTCGGAGCAGCAGCTCATCGTCGTTGGAGAGCAGCAGCTCGCCCCCGGTGCAACGCTGCTCTACCAAGCCCCGAGGATTCTGTTTGCCCCCGGTTTTTGGGTCACTTCCGGGAGTGCTTTTACGGCGACAGCGGGTGCAGTGGTGTGTGTTGGGGAGAGGTGAGCGGTCGGATGCGCTGCGGCCACTCCTCTTTCTTCGGAACCGCTGTACGGTTATCCACCTTTATAACCCGATGGAGACTCCAACAATCTGAGTTGCGCATCCGTATGGCCACTCCTTTTAGCTACCCCATAGAGAGAGTTTTCTTCAACATCTTCATTGCCCCACTGGTGCCATCCCGGTTGGCGGAAACGTGCGAACAGCTCCAAGTATGGGCCTGGCGAGCAGGCCTCAATAAGGCCATACATTTCATCTGGCTTTCTGGAGTGTTCGCGCTTCCTGGTTGCAAATAGATTGACCTGTGTCCGCCCTGGTGGCAGCGTTCTCATGCTTCCGCGCACACCGAAAAGAATTAACTCTGTTACATTGCGAAAATAGAAGCCGACACCACGTCCATCCGGCCCACCATCTTTTCGCACCTTGTACCAGACAAGGTTTGTTTTATAGGTAAATCCCCACGCTTCCATTACTTTAAGGCCTTCCATAAGGAGGGCATTGGGAACCCATAGGTATAGATGCGACTTGGCTGCAGCCAACTGCGCAACGGGTAGCTCCATGATCTCCTGAAGCTCCATCGTCGGATAGCGAAGCAGTCGCCGGTGTTCTGGAGCGACTTTTCCGGTGCGATTCTGAAATTGCCATGGCGGGTCTACAAGAATTGTTGCATACTGGTCGGCCACCTTCTCAAGGAGATCCTGTGATGGGTTCGGTGCAGCGATAGGGTCAGCTTTTCCAGCCATTTTTATTTTCCTGTAGTTTCCTAAATAAGGATGGAGTCTGGGATGCCTATTAGAAGCAGTGGGCATGGGTTGCCCACACCCCGGCGCACACGATCCTCCAGCTTTCTCCAGTGCGTTGATGCTTCGCCAAATTTATCTGAGACAAAAGCACGGGCCCAGCCCTCTTCAAAGGAACCTGTACTTCTGACAGATTTTTCTATGTTCGCGACTTGACGTGCAGTGGGACTGTAATATTTTGATAGATTATCAATGCTTGATATTCCTCGATCACGGGCAAACTGTGCAGATCTTTCTCGCAAAGAGTTCTGCAACGAGGAGCCTCGTGTTATTATT
>SLIM01000215.1 GCA_007135625.1 Gammaproteobacteria bacterium | reverse complement strand
TCGACCGCATCGCTTGTCGTTGGCCTTTACCTTCACCGGAATGCAGAAATCAATGGGGCCAGACTTGAATTTTTAGTTGAGCGGTTTCAATCGACTCTGACCCTTTTGGTTTCGGTTCATGCTCAACAAGAAGCAGCAGAAACAGGTTTTAGATTCTAGCGAACTTTCACCCATCTGGCAACTATTTTTTACAACCCGCCTCTACCCGCAAGGCATCAAGGAAAGGACGCAGCACCAGAGGATCACGCTATCGACCGCATCGCTTGTCGTTGGCCTTTACCTTCACCGGAATGCAGAAATCAATGGGGACAGACTTGAATTGTTAGTTGAGCGGTTTCAATCGACTCTGACCCTTTTGGTTGCCAAGCCCTCGCGCACGCTTTACTCAGTAATAGCCGCCTGCTGCGCCAGCAACTGATCCACCTGCTCGGCAGGCACCGGCTTGCTAAAGAGGTAGCCCTGAAGCAGGTCGCACCCCTTGGCAATCAGGTAATCACGCTGCGCAGTGTTCTCTACCCCCTCAGCGATCACCAGAAGATCAAGATTTTTTGCCAGACTAATGATAGTCTTTACCACCGCCTTATCGGCACGCAGATTAGTCACCTCGCGGACAAACGATTGATCAATCTTAAGCGCATGAATGGGAAAGAGTTTCAGGTAGTTCAGGGAGGAGTAGCCGGTTCCAAAATCATCAATCGCCACCGAGATTCCCATTTCTCGTAAATTATAAAGGGTCTTGGCGGCGCTCGTGACATCCTCCATCAGGGCGCTCTCCACAATCTCCAGCTCCAGCAGATGGGGCGGCAGGCCGCTGTCGCGCAAGCTGCGAGCGACATCGTGACAGAGATCGGCTCGCAGAAACTGGTGGGCGGAGACATTGACCGCAACCCGAATTGAGTAGCCCTGGTGGTGCCAACAGGCGGCTTGGTTACAGGCTTTGCGAAGCACCTGCTGCCCGAGGTTGATAATCAGTCCCGACTCCTCAGCAATCGGGATAAACTCACCCGGCGAGATCGGACCCAGGGTCGGGTGGTGCCAACGACTAAGCGCCTCAACGCTGACCAAGCGACCGTTATGAGCGGAGATTTGGGGTTGATAGAACAGCCGTAGACTCCCATCGGCCAGCGCAGTGCGGAGCGCCGCCTCCAGTTGCAGCCGTTGCAAGGCGTGCTGATCGCCCTCTTTATCATAAAACTGGTAGGTGTTACGCCCCAGGCTCTTGGCGCGGTAGAGAGCGGTATCGGCACTCTTCATTAAGGCCGGTACCGTACTGCCGTCGTGCGGGTAGATCGCAATTCCCAGGCTGGCGTTAACAAAAAATTCGTAGCTTTCGAGGGTAATCGTCCGCTCCAGTTCACCGAGAATACGGCGTGCTAGGGCGACGATCTGCGGTTTAGTTAACTGCCCAATGAGCAACATGGTAAACTCATCACCGCCAAAGCGGGCCAGGAGATGTTCGCCGTGGGTGAGGGCGCGTAACCGTTCGGCGATAATACGCAGCACCTCATCCCCAATGTGATGTCCAAGGCTGTCGTTGATGTTCTTAAAGCGGTCGAGGTCGATGAAGAGCAGGGTGAGACCGGTCACCCCACGCGCATCGTCGAGCAGTTGCTGAAAGGCATCCTCAAATCGCAGCCGGTTGGGGAGCTGGGTCAGGGGGTCGTGATGGGCCAGATGGCGCAGGTTGCGCTCCGCCTGTACCCGAGCGGTGACGTCACGCGAGACCTCAATGATCCCTTTGAACGCGCCTTGATCATCCCATAGCGGAGTGGAGAGCAGCTCGACAATACGCAGCTCCCCATCGCCCCGCCGGTGTTCCTGGGTGATGACCACCGGTTTACTCTGCTCCCTGGCCTCGATCAGCGGGCAAGGCTCCAAGCGGGTGTGCTGGCAGGGGATCTCGCGTTTGTAGATCAAGGCGTGGCAACAGGAGCCGACCAGGTCGTCGCGACCATGAAACGCTATCGCAGCAGGGTTGGCCATCTGAATGATGTAGTTGCTGTCGATCAGTAGGATCGACTCGGCGACCCCATCCATCACCAGTTGCAGCGCCGCTTGCTCCTTGCGGTTTGCCTCGGCGACCACCTCGGCCTGGTGCTGCTGCCGGGTGCGGCGCACCCCGCCCTGAATCCCGAGTACCCCAAAGAACCAAATGAGCGCATGGCCAATAACGGTATTGCGCAGCGCCTGCTGCTCGGCACTAAGAAAGGGTTCTAGCGGCACCTTGACGCTAATGCCGCCGCGCACCTCGCCAACCTGGTACCCCTGGTGGGCGTGGCACCCCATACAGGCCTGCTCCACCGGCAGCGGGCGCATCAGCCGCAGCCACTGCCCCTGGGCATCACGGTAGGAGGCGGAGACTTCCGACGCTCCTCGCTCGAAGCGTAGCAGCGCCTGCTCCTCCCAGGCATCTGGAGCGTTGCCGGGGTTGATCGGCTTGCGGCTGGTGATGTGGGAGTGCAAGCCGATCTGCTGCTCCGCCATCTCAAAGACTTGGCGGGTCATGTAGGCCGGGTTGATCATGGTGAGTTGCAGACCCTCTGTGGTGGTCAGGTCGCGATGCGGAGTGGTCAGGTAGGGGTTGGGCTGGGCAATTTCGGAGCGCGGCACATAGACCCCGCCATGGCGTGAGTTCCAGCGGCGATAGATGAGATCCTTGTCGATGCTGGCGCGACCGGTCACCTCGGCGGCATGGAGGGTCGAGTTGCGAATGGCGGTCAGATTGAACAGCAGCGACAGCCCCAGCAGCAAGGTCCAGATGATCAGCAGCGCGTAGCCGATGCGCAGCAATCGCCCCTTGCTCGGTAGAAAGGATACAGCGGGGAGGGGCATTACTCCTCTCCTGGGTGTGGGGTATGTGGGGTGCTTATTTTCATGGTATTGCGTATGGTGTCCTTTCGCAGCCAAGCTCTGGCGTTCATCCTAGAGTATACTGTTGGGTCTGAAGCGGGAGAAGTGTACCTCTTTGCTCTCTCTCCTGCCCCATCCTCTCCTCCGTCCTATAGTCGCCAGTATAGTAGCCAGTGTTGGGGCGGTTTGCCAAGTGATTCGCAGTTTTTTGGGTGCCTCTCGTTCCTTGCTGCAGAGTCGTGTAAAATTTTATGAGATTCAATGGAGAGCAATGTTGGTTGAAAGGAGACACAACAGATGAGAGTGGGATTAGCGGGAGTACTGCGATGACCCCTGCGTCGCAAAGTCTGCGCCAGCGTATTGAGTGGCGCATCAATGGCAGCGTGGTGATCGGAGGGCAGTGGATCTGCACCAATCCGATGGGGCGCGGGGATTTGAGCGGCTGGGATATGCAGCGCCTCTGCTTCGCCCTGTGGGAGGCGGAGCTACCGCTGGAGACCTTTCAGGCGATCTACCAAGATGCCTATCAGGAGATTATTCAAGAGGAGAGGTCGCAACATCCCTATGAATGGGGGATGGTACTGGAGTATGATCAACTGCGCCACGCCGGCTACCCGAGCTTACAAGAGCTGATCAGCGAACACCCGCTGACCCTGCGCAACCTGCTGCTAGGGGATGAGAATGTGCTGCTGGATCTGATTCAGGTGGAGGAGCCGAAGTACTACGATGTCGGCTATGCGGTGCATGGACTGCATGAGGTGCTGATTCGCGATGGACGGATTGTCCTGGCCGGTCTAGCCCTTGAGCAGGACGAGATTTGAACGCGGCGCATTGGCGACAAGAGTTGAACGCAGCGCATTGGCGACGAAAATGGTGCCCCCGAGACGACTCGAACGTCCGACCTGCCGCTTAGGAGGCGGCTGCTCTATCCACTGAGCTACGGGGGCGAAAACCGGCCATTATAACGGAACAGCGGCGGCCTGAATAGTTGGTTTTGGAAAGGGTTTTGGCGGCCATTCACTCCTTACTCCTCTTCCCCAAAGCGCTCTGCGATGAGCTGGGTCAGGCTAGCCAGCGCCGTGTGCTCATCGTTCCCATCGACAACCAGGGTCAGTAGAGTCCCCTTGGAGGCGGCGAGCATCATCACCCCCATAATACTCTTCCCATTCACGGCGCGATTGTTGCGGACAAGCTGAACCGTGCAGTGAAAACCGTTGGCACAAGAGACAAACTTTGCGGCGGCGCGGGCGTGGAGTCCCAGTTTATTGACAATCTCAATTTCTTGTTGCAGCATCGCAGGGTCTGCCGGTCTACGGGAGGTGGCACATAATGATCGACTCCTGGCCGCCATGTAGCGCCTTCTCCATGAGGCTAAGAAGGTCAAGCTGAGAGTAGTTAAAGATCTTCAGCAGCATCGGTAGATTGACTCCGGCAAGAACGCTGACTGCGCAGTTATCGGTGAGAGAGGTGGCGATATTCCCAGGGGTCGAGCCGTAGATGTCGGTGAGTACCAAAACCCCCATCCCGCTATCGAGTCGGCCAATCAGTTGACGCGCATGCAGGCGCAGTTGCTCCGGGTCGCTGCCGTTGGTGACCGCAAGGGTCGCCGCAGAGAGCGGACACTCACCGCCAAAGGTGTTAATCGCCGTTTTGAGCAGTGCATCGCCGATCTCGTTATGGGTGATCAGCAGCAGGCCGATGGCCATCACGGTAGCTCCCGGTGGCGTTTAATCACGGGGATTCCGCAGTCGCGAAAGTGGTTGGTTAACCGCTCGACCATATAGACTGAGCGGTGCTGACCACCGGTGCAACCCAGGGCGATGGTGAGGTAGCTACGCCCGTCGGCAGCAAAACGCGGGATCCAAGTAGTAAAAAAGGCGATCAACTCGTCGCGATAGGCGATCACCCGAGGGTCATTCTCCAAAAACTGCCGCACCTCCGGGTCGCGTCCGGTTAGTTGGCGCAGTTCCCGATTCCAGTGGGGGTTGGGCAGGCAGCGCACATCGTAGACAAAATCGGCATCCCTCGGGACACCGTGTTTATAACCAAACGATTCCAGCAGAATGGAGATCGAGTGGTCGGTGTGCAGTTGCAACCGCTCGCGGAGCATATCACGCAATTGGTGCTGATTGGTGTGGGAGGTGTCGATCACCAGATCCGCGCTGCTCCGGTACGACTCCAGCATCTGCCGCTCCCGTCGAATCGCCTCCTCCAGAGCGATCTGCTCACTGCTTAGGGGGTGACGGCGGCGAGTCTCGCTATAGCGTTGAATCAGCACCTGGTCATCGGCCTCCAGATAGAGCATCTCCACCCCGATTCCGCGCCCCTTCAGCCCTTGCAGCAGGGCCGGTAGCTCCAGCAGTGCGCTCTGCCGATTGCGGGCATCAATGCCAACAGCGGTAGTCGCGAAGTGCGGCGCACGTTGGGTAGCCAGCTCATCGCCTAGCGCCTGGAGCAGCGAGAGCGGCAGGTTATCAATGCAGTAAAAACCGCAGTCCTCAAGTGTGTGAAGTGCGATACTCTTACCGGAACCCGAGAGACCGGTGACAACAACCAGCTTCATGCGCAGCAAACCGCTTCAGTGTAGTGTACGGGAGATCCAATCCCGCTCACTCCGAATTGGCCATCGAAAAGAGGGGGGGAGAGGAGCATTGTAGCCGATTTGAACCGTAAATGGGCCAAGTAGTTCTTCATCTAGCCATCTAAAAATTTAATAACCATGTATGGAGAGAAAGTACTTACCTTTTTGATTCAGCCGGTTGCAGGGTGATCACCGCAGTAACCCCGTTTTTTAACCTGCCTTATCGCCAGTAATTTCAGAAAAATCGTGGATAGCAAAAAAGTCATCCGCCTCACGGTGATGCCCCTTTAACCTGCCTTATCGCCAGTAATTTCAGAAAAATCGTGGATAGCAAAAAAGTCACTCGCCTCACGACGTGGCCCCTTGCTATCGGGGGCAAGAATCTGCACTGGATAGCGAATGCCGTAGTTGCGGGCGGCGATAAGGACCGAGAGGCTATCATCGACAAACAGCGTGCGCTCTGGTTGAAACGGGGTAAGCTGTTGCAGCTTAGGCCAGAACCCCGCATCCTCCTTCGGCAGGCCGAGGTCGTGGGCGCAGATGATCTGATCGAAATAGCCCGCCAACTGGGTACGCTCCAGCTTCAGGGCAAGCGACTTCTGGTGAGCGTTAGTAACCAGCAGGATCTCACGGCGGCTCTCTTGGAGCCAGCCTAAAAAGTCGATCACATGGGGGTGAATCGCAATCAAATGCTCAACCTCCTGTTTGAGCAGGGCAACATCCAGCTCCAGCTCGCGGCTCCAGTGGTCGATGCAGTACCACTGTAAAGTACCGAGGATATCGCCATAGCGGGCGGGAAGCTGCTGTTTGGCAACCTCCACCGCAATTCCGCGAGCCTCAGCGTAGCGAGTGGGGAGATACTCCAGCCAAAAATGGTTATCAAAGTGGAGATCAAGCAGGGTGCCATCCATGTCGAGCAGGACATGGTCGATCTCTTCCCAAGGGAGGATAGTAGAATTGATCATACAAAATCACCGAATACAAAGCTGTGTCTCAGGGTATACCGCAAGCAGGGCGCTGCTACCGTTGCGGCGGGTCAGGCGCACGTTGAGGGGGGCGCAACCGCGCAGGTCGGACGGCAACGGCGCAAGCTGGAGTAACCAACCACTCGCCTCGGGGGTATCCGCCCCAAACGTAGCGACGACATCGGGGCGCGGCAGTTGCTGCTGGGTAGCGGGAAGCACTCGCTCGCCATACAGCAGTTCGATACTGGCTAACGTCTCGCCGGTGAGCGGATCGAAGGCCCACCCCTCCAGCGTGAGCGGGGCGCTGGGGGCAACCTCCACCCGCTCGCGCGGCGGCTCCCCGGCGATGCGATCAAGCGAAAGGCGTAAGTTCTGCTGCGCATCACGGTAGCCAGTGGCGATAAAACGGCGGTAGTGGTCGGGATGATGCGCCAGTTGCTCCCGCTCCAGCCACTGCTGATACTGGCGCAAAAACTGCCGTCCGACGCTGTCGGGGTGGAGTGTCCCGCGCCACGGCGAGACCTCTCCCCAGGCACGCTCTAGCGAGCTGTTGGGGTCGGCGAGATGGAGCAGCGCAGCGGCGAGACCGGAGCGGTCATTGCCGTGCTGGCAGTGGAGCAGAAACGGGCGGGGTAGCTCCTCCAGCGCAGCGACCAGACGCTGCAAGAGCAGGATATCGGGGAGAGTGCGGGCGCTTAACGGGAGATCGAGCGACTGCACCTGCTGCTCGGCCAGTATCTGCTGCTGTGCTTGGTACCACGCCCGCTCAGGATTGGGGCCGCGCAGGTTTAGCACTGCGACCAGTTGCCGCGCCTCAATCCGCTGGTGCAGCCCGGCGGCGCTCAGTTGGGCGCTACGGTAGACCCGATAGTCACCGATCTCACGAAACTTGGGGGCAAAGAGCAGGTAGGCAGCCACCAGCAGAAGCAGGGCGAAGAGGGATAGCAAGAGGGGGTAGATACGGCGCATAATGGGGGTAAGGGGCGGAGGAGGGTAGGGAGCGGCGACTATACCATTTTCTCCACCAATGCGCAGCCACGCAACCACGCAGCCACGCAAATCTCCCATGCCTTATGCCGCAGCATAGTGTACAATCGCCGATTACGGTGGAGAGCGGCAGGCGCTATTTGTGGTTTCGATAGGGGGATTAACCGTTTCTTATCGCAACCGAAGGCAAAGCCATGTATCGTATTGCCCTCAGATACCTTAGCATTTGTCCATTTTTTATCTGTGGACTTTACTCAAGCGCCGAAGAGTTCATGTTTCGGTGCTGGCCCAGTAACCATTCCGCAACGGAGGATCATCCATGACGGAAGTAGTCGCAACCAACCAGACTATCCTGGTGGTTGGCGGGGGCATCAGCGGCATGACAGCCGCGTTAGAAGCCGCCGAAACCGGGAAGCAAGTCGTATTGGTTGAAAAGCGCCCGTTTGTAGGCGGTCGCGTCACCCAACTCTATAAATATTTCCCCAAACTCTGTTTTCCAACCTGCGGGCTGGAGATCAACCAGCGACGGGCGAAGATGAACCCCAACCTGACCATTCTGACCATGGCCGAAGTCACCGGCCTGGAGGGGGAGGCGGGGAACTACACCGCCACTGTCAAGATCTCCCCGCGCTATGTTAACGAAAACTGTACCGGCTGCGGCGACTGCGAGCGGGCGGTAGAGGCGGAGTTTGACGACGAGTTCAACTACGGCCTGCGCAGCATGAAGCGGCGCAAAGGGGCCTACCTGCCGCACAAAATGGCCCACCCGCAACGCTTTGTCATCGACCCGGCGATTCTCGGCACCCCCGATGCGGAGAAGGCAAAAAGTGCGTGCAAGTACAATGCCATCGACCTGGAGATGCCGCCCGAGGAGATCCGCTTCAACGCCGGTGCGGTGATCTGGGCGACCGGCTGGCAGCCCTACGATGCCAACAAGATTCAGCCCTACGGCTATGACCGCTTCGCCAATGTGATCACCAACGTCGAGTTTGAGCGCATGGCCGACCCGCAGGGGCCGACCGGTGGCCGCATCGTCCGCCCCTCCGACGGCAACGAAGCGAAGAATGTCGCCTTTATTCAGTGCGCCGGTTCGCGTGACCAGAACCATCTGCTCCACTGCTCGCGCATCTGCTGCATGGCGACCCTCAAGCAGACCCACTTCGTGCAGGATGCCTACGGCGACGCGGGCAAGTCCACCATCTACTACATTGACATTCGCGCCATTGACCGCTTTGAAGAGTTCTATGCGCAGGTTCAGGCCAACCCCAATGTCTCCTTTATCAAGTCGAAGGTCGCCTCCATCGTCGAGAACCGGGAGAACCAGAACCCGATTCTCCACGGGGTCGATACCGAGGGGTACAACCGCTACGCCAACGAATATGATCTGGTGGTGTTGGCGGTCGGGATGGAGCCGTCGGTCGATAAGGCGAGTTTCCCGGTTCCCATCGTGGTGAACGAGGAGGGCTTTATCGAGCCAGCCCCGGAGAATGGTGGGGTGTTTGCTGCCGGTTGTGCATCCGATGCACTGGATGTCAACCGCGCCGCCCAACAGGCCACCGGTGCCGCGCTACGCGCCGTGCAGGTGGTCAATCGCGTAGCCGGAATGGAGGGTTAACCCAGTGGCAGACGAAAAGAAAATGGTCGGTTTTATCTGCACCGGCTGTGGGATCGGCGAGCGCTTGGATGGCGGGCAGTTAGCCTCCACCGCCAAGCGTGACGGCAAGATGGCCGAAGTTCACAGCAGTGAGATGCTCTGCAATAGCGACGGCGTGGCGATGATTCAGCAGCAGATCGAAGGCGGGGCGACCCATGTCATGATCGCCGCCTGTTCACGTCGCGCCAAGGTCGAGGCGTTCCACTTTCCCAGCGTAGCGCTCACCCGCGCCAACCTGCGTGAAGGGGTGATCTGGATCCGTCCCGACCGCGACGAAAATCGCGAAACGACGCAAGAGATGGCAGATGACTATGTGCGCATGGCCTGTGCCGAGCTGCGCTACATCACCAAGCCCAAGCCCTCCGGCGAGCAGGAGCTGAACAAAAACATTCTGGTCGTAGGGGGCGGTGTCACTGGCATGACCGCAGCGCTAGAGGCGGCGGCGGCGGGTTATCCGGTGACCATCGTCGAGAAGAGCGGCCAGCTCGGCGGTCACTCCGCCAACTGGTACAAGTCGATCCCCAGCCGCTCTCCCTACGCCGAGCCGCAGGATACCGGAGTTGCCGCGATGATCGAGGCGGTCACCGCCAATGATCGGATTAGCGTACACCTCAACAGCACCCTCGCCAGCACCGACGGGGCACCGGGACGCTTTAACGTCACCATCGCCACTGAATCCGGCTCTACCAGCGAAGCGCAGTTCGGGGCGATTGTGCAGGCCACCGGTTTTACCCCCTATGACCCCAGCGGGCTTGCCGAGTACCACTACAGCGACAGCCCCGACATTATCACCAACTGGGAGTTTGAGGCGCTGGCCAAGGCAGGCGGCCCGATTAAGCGCCCCTCCGACGGCAAAGCGGTGCAAGCGGTCGCCTTCGTGCAGAACGTCGGCCAAAGCTCCAAGGAGGCGGGCAAGCTCCCCTACCACTCCGGGGCGGGCGACCTGATCGCGATGAAACAGGCGCTCTACTGCAAAGAGCTGAACGGCTCCGACTGCGATGCCACGATTCTGTTTAACAACCTGCGCACTCCTGGTGCTGCTGGTGAGGATTTCTACCGCGCCGCGCAGCGTCAGC
>SLIM01000084.1 GCA_007135625.1 Gammaproteobacteria bacterium | reverse complement strand
TACACCAGCAGACTACGCCGCACAGCAGCTATGCACCGCAGCATCACCCCTCTCACGAGGTCGTTACCAATGGCCGGGCGGTAGTGAGAAGCAAGTCCCTAACCCCTAACCCTTAACCCCTAACCCTTAACCCTTAAAACTTAACCCTTAAAACTTAACCCTTAACCCTTAACCCTTAAAAGAATGCTCTACCTCTACCAAAGTAACCACCTAGAGCTACTCGCCCGCCTACTCGCGGCGCAGGTGGCAGCAGATCCGTTACCACCCTTAGTAACCGAACGGGTAGTAGTGCCGCATCCGGGGCTAGGGCGCTGGTTATCGTTGCAGTTAGCCGAGAGCAACGGCTTTTGTGGAGATATCTCCTTTGTTCAACCGGCTGGCTTCATGTGGCAGATACTAGGGCGCTTACTGGAATCAGGACGCGAAGAGAACCGCTTCGATCCCGAAGTACTAACCTGGGCCATTCTCGCCCGGCTCCCCTACTTCCTAAAAGATCCCTCCTTCGCCCCGGTGCAACGCTATCTGCAAGGAGGAGATCCGCGTAAACAGTTGCAGTTTGCCCAGCGCCTAGCACGGGCATTTGATCGCTACTTGGTCTTTCGTCCCGACTGGATCACCGCATGGGAAGCGGGAGAGTTACCACCGGGACTGGGTGAACATCCCGATGCCCTATGGCAACAGCGACTATGGCAGGCGTTAGCGGGGAAGTCACCACACCATTGGGTAGCACTCGGACGGCACCTGCAAGCGGCACTGCGAGAGGGACGAGTAGCCGCGCTGGAGGGGCGGGTCTCCCTCTTCGCCGTGGGCAATCTTTCGCCCGGCTATCTCGACATGGTCGCCCTGCTGGCGGAGCGGCTCGACCTCCACCTCTACCTGCTCAATCCGTCGCAAGTCCACTGGAGCGAGCAGGTCACCGAGTGGGAGCGAGAGCGGCGCGAGATTGCCGCCAATGGGAGCGAACTTTACCTGGAGGTGGGCAACCCGCTGCTCTCCTCGCTCTGCAAACAGGGACAGCAGCTCTTCGCCGCCGTCGCCGAACTCGCCCCCGCCGATGGTGCCGAGCTTTTTGTGGAGCCGTCGCCCACAACCCTGCTGGGGCGGCTGCAAGGGGAGCTGCTGCGCGGCGAGGATGGGCGGGCCACCCCGCTACCGGCATCGGCCTTTGATCCGCACGACGACCTCTCGCTACAGATCCACAGTTGCCACGGTGCCGTGCGAGAGATCGAGGTGCTGTATGACCAACTGCTCAACCTCTTCGCCCACGACCCCGAGCTGACCCCCGATCAAGTGCTGGTGATGACCCCCGACCTCGACCGCTACGCACCGATCTTTGCGGGAGTCTTCGGCGAAGCGGGAGATCGTCCGGCGATCCCCTTCTCCTTGGCGGATCGTGGCGTATCGAACGAGACCCCGCTAGTCGAAGGCTTCTTTGCCCTGTTTGACCTCCCCGCCCAGCGCTACCCGCTGGATCGGGTCATCGCACTGCTGCAAATCCCGGCACTGGCGCGGCGTTTTGGCCTTGCAGAGAGCGAGCTGCCCGAGTGCATCGGCTGGCTTCAGCAGGCGGGAATCCGCTGGGGACGGGATGGAGCGCAGCGGGCGGAGTTGGGGCTGCCTGCCGAGGAGCGCAACAGTTGGCGCTTGGGACTGCGGCGGCTGCTGCTGGGCTATGCGATGGAGCCGGGGGCGGCGGGTGAGCTAAGGCTGTTTGCGGACACCTTGCCGTTAGCGGCGGCACTGGGCGGGGCGGCGGAGCGGCTCGGCGGAGTGATCGAAGCGGTTGAGACGCTGTTTGCCCTGGAATCGGAGATTGTCGGCGAGCGCAAACCGGAGGCGTGGGTGGTGCTGCTGGAGGGGCTGCTGGAGCGGCTCTTTGCCCCAGCCGCCGAGGAGGAGGAGGCGGTGCAGACGCTACGCGATGCCCTCCACCGCTGGCACCAGTTGACCCGCTTGGGAGGGTTTGAACGCCCCACCCCGCTGGCTTTGCTGCTGCCGCAGTTGCGCGAACTGGTGGAGGGGAGCGACAGCAACCGCCGCTTTCTCACTGGCGGCGTCACCCTCTGCGGCCTCACCAGCCACCGCATTTTGCCGTTTGCGGTAATCTGCCTGGTCGGCATGAATGACGGCACCTTTCCGCGTGATCACCACCCCGAGGGGTTTGATCTGCTGGCCGGGCGGTGGCGCAGGGGGGATCGCAGCACGCGCCTGGAGGATCGCTACCTCTTCCTGGAGACCCTGATCTCGGCACGGCGTGTTCTCTATATCAGCTATAGCGGCCAGGATCAGCGCGACAATAGCAGCCGCTCGCCCTCGGTGGTGGTGAGTGAACTGCTCGACTACCTGGATGCCTGCTACCCCCCGCAACCGGGGCCGCCCAAGGGTCTCTCACTGCGCCAGCGGCTGCTGCTGCACCATCCGTTACAGCCCTTTTCCCTGCGCTATTTCTGCGACCCCGATAGCCGCCTGTTGAGCTACTCGCCAAGCCTGCGCCAAGCGGCACTCGCCGCCATCCAGTCGCCCCGCC
>SLIM01000193.1 GCA_007135625.1 Gammaproteobacteria bacterium | reverse complement strand
GAGGTGTGGGCCGGGGCGACGATCCACATGGTCGCTTCCAGTGCGCTGCTGGTGCTGCTGCTCTCCCTGTTTAAGCTGACCGGGCTGGCGCTATTGCAGGAGGGGGATTGGCGTACTCTGCTGCTGCTTGCCTTTGCCCTCTCCTTTTCAAGTACAGTCTTTGCCGTTAAAATCCTCGAGGAGCGCAGTGAGGCGCAATCCTTCTATGGTCGCCTCGCGATTGGTGTCCTGATTATGCAGGATATTTTCGCGGTGCTGTTTTTGACCGCCTCGACCGGTGCCTTGCCCAGTCCTTGGGCGATTTTGCTCTTTTTGCTGCTGCCCGCTGCACCGCTGCTGCGTCTGCTGCTGGATCGAGTGGGGCATGGGGAGATGCAGATTCTCTTCGGGGTGCTGCTGGCGCTGGTGCTGGGGTATGGGCTGTTTGATGCGCTCGGGGTGAAGGGGGATTTGGGGGCGCTGATTATCGGCATGTTGCTGGCCCCCCACGCCTCCTCTCATCAGCTCGCCAAGTCGCTGTTCCACATGAAGGAGCTGTTTCTTGTCGGGTTTTTCCTCTCCATCGGGCTGGTTGCCATGCCGACCTGGGAGATGGTCGGTCTCTCGCTGCTCTTGCTGCTGCTGGTGCCGGTGAAGAGTGTCATTTTTATGGCGGTCTTCTCCTTCTTTCGGCTGCGTTCGCGGACTACGACTCTTGCCACGTTAAGCCTTAGTAACTACTCGGAGTTTGGCTTGATTATCGCGGCGATGGCGACTCAGCAGGGGTGGTTTGCTGCGGAGTGGTTGGTGATTCTTTCGCTGACCGTGGCCCTCAGCTTTGTGCTGGCGGCTCCGCTGAATGCGGCGAGCGAGCAGGTCTATCGGCGGCTGGATCGCTATCTGCCGAAGATTCCGCTGGAGCGTCTCCACCCGGCGGATCGTCCGATTGCGCTACATGATGCCGAGGCGATTATTTTGGGTATGGGCAAAATCGGGCGCGGGGCCTATCGGCGTATTCAGCAGCACTACCGCTTGCCCGTGATGGGGATTGATAATGATGGTGGCAAGGTGCAGCGGTTGCAGCAGGAGGGATTTCAGGTGCTGGAGGGGGATGCGGTCGATTCCGATTTTTGGGAGAAGCTGATCACCTGTGAGCAAGTCCAACTGGTGCTGCTAGCCATGCCGAGCCATCATGGCAATCTCTACGCCCTGGAACAGTTGCAGCATCGCGGTTTTCCCGGCAAGATTGTTGCCATTGTTGAGTACCCGGAGGAGATTGCAGCGCTGCGCGAGGCGGGGGCGGATGCGGTGTTCCATGTCTATAGCGAGGCGGGTAATGGCCTTGCCGATAGCGCCGCCAAGCTGGTTGGGTTGCGCGGGCAGTAGGTGAGAGGCACGAACCCGGGTACCATTTTGGCTGAAGCCAGGAGCAAGGCGGCCCCCTAGCCGCTTCCTCAGGCGGCCTCCTCAGGCGACCTACCCGAGCGGTCTCCTCAGGCAGATTATCCAAGCGGCTTTCTTAGGCCGCTTACCCAGACCGCTTACTCAAAAATCAATTCGGCGCGAATCTCACCGACTTCGATGATATCTCCCTCGTTCAGTTGTACCCCTCGGGTGGAGGTGACTTCGGTGCCGTTGATTTTGGGGTTGCTGTTGCCGCCGATGTGGAGCAGAAAGTAGCCTTGCGGGCGACGGGCGACGACGGCGACATCGCCGCCGGGGCGGCCTAGGGTGTAGAGGGAGCCTTCGATGCGTTTGACCTCGCCTGCGTGGGGGCCTTCAATGAAGGTGAGGACGGCCTGTTGCACTTGGTGGTGGGGGTCGCGATGGGGGTGGCCGCGTCCGCCGCCAAGAACCATGGTCTCCTCTAGCTCGCTAGCTGCTTGGCGCTCGCTATCATCTTCATAGCGCAGGTTGAAGTGGCCGAGTGCGACCTCATCGCCATCTTTGAGGACGTGCATGGTGATGCGCTTTTTATTGAGGTAGGTTCCATTGGTGCTTTTGTGGTCTTCAATAAAGAACTGGTTTCCAACCATGCTCAGTGAGGCATGAAGACGGCTGACCGATGGGTCATCAAGATGGATGTTGGATTTTGAATCCCGCCCTATGGTGTAGATCTTCTGATCCAGCTCAAGGGTGTCCAATACACTCCGATCCTTAAGCAGTACAATTCTTTGCATTCTTTACTATCACCCTGATAAAGATATAGACAACCAAAACCAGTCCTTTGACGGTTACCTTTGTGGGTCTTGATCACTGCTCTGGTGCGCAGTACCCGTAAACCTAAGAGATCTTCGTGGTCTCTTGTTCTGTGCTATGTTGCGACGGTAGCCGATGTCCTCTGCCACAGTATTATAGCAGGGTCTCGATTCCCACTATATTGTTTCTTCAGCACCCGGGATCGAACACCCTCTGATCAGCAGCTTACCGCGCACGGAGCGACTACAGATTACCGAACCTCGACTGCTTGACTGCTGTACATCGAACACCCTCTGCTCGGCAGCTCACCGCGCTCGAGCGAGGACTAGGGAGATGTTATCGATTCCGCCGTTCTCTAGGGCAGTGCG
>SLIM01000151.1 GCA_007135625.1 Gammaproteobacteria bacterium | reverse complement strand
GTCCAGGCGTTATCGGGTTTCCAGAGCAGCCCCAGATTGGCCAGCCAACGGGTCTCGCCGGGTAGTGAGTGGCCGCTCCGGTCGCTGGCACGGACGTAGGAGAGGTTGGCGTGGAGTCGCCACTGCGCCGCCAGGCGCTGCTCCCACTCCAGCTCGGCACCGTGCAACTGCAGATCATCGGCGTGGACATAGCCCAGGGCGGTTGGACTATCGAATACAATCGGCGCAATCAGCTCGGAGTGGAACAGGGTTAGCCGCAGGCTACCGTTACCGCCGGAAAGTTTATGAATATAGCCCCCTTCCAAGGTCTTAATTTCGCTAAACCCAAGGCTCTCCCCTTCGACGGGATAGTTGCGTTCATAGAAGGTCGCCGGGCGGAAGGCGTGGGCATACTGAAGCTTGAGGATCTGCTGAGGATCGACCCGCCAAACTGCCGCCAAGCGCGGACTGAGTACCTCGCCGAGGTCGCTGTAGTGGTCGTAGCGCAGGGTGGCGGTGAGGGTGAGGGGTTCGCTGAGCAGGTACTGATCCTGCAGCACCAAGCTACGAATCTCACGACGGACCGACTCATCGATCCAGTGACGTGGCATCTCACCCGGCCAGTTGTACCAGCGCCAAGTTCCCTGTTGAATGTCGCTGCGGCTCCCCTCCACGGCAAATAGCAGTTGGTGCGCCTCCAGCGGTTGCCAATGCAGCTCCATCCCGGCCTGACTCCGCTGCTCTCGATAGTCGAGATCCATGCGGATGTCGTCGCCGTCGCTGTAGAGTCCGCCGGGGATCACATAGAGGCGGTCACGCTGGCGGCGCTGGCGTAACAGCTCGCCACTCACGCGCCCCTCTAGGGTGGGAGTAAAGTGGAGGTTGCGCTCCAGCGTGAGCAGGGTGGTGTCGTTGCGGGTCACTCGGCGGTGGGAGTGGGGCGGCAGATAGTTGTTGATGCCGAAGTGGTCGCCGTAGCTATCCTCCAGAAAGGTGAAGGCGGCAGACCACTGCTGCCACTCCAGACCCAGCAGCAGGGCGTTATACGCCTCCGCTTGGCTGGCCTTGCCGGGGGCGTGGGAGTAGGCCTGGTCGCCCAGTTGGTAGAGGCCGTCGCGCTCTACCCAACTGTCGGCACCGTTGCTGTGAAAGTGGGCGAGGTTGGCGCTCAGTTGCAATCCGCTAGCGGGTTCCTGCCACTGGAACAGGGCATGACTTCCGCGTCGCTGGTGGCTGCCGCCGTGCAGGTAGAGTTCCTGTCCCTGGTTACGGGTGATGACATCGACCACCCCGGCGTAGGCATACTCTCCATGGATCGAGGAGCCGGGGCCACGAATGACCTCGATGCGTTCGATCTGCTCTAACGGCATGTTGAGAAGCGGGTTGTTTTGTGCGGAGAGGGAGCTGTTAATCGCCACGCCGTTCAGCAGGAGTCGGATGTTCCCGGAGGAGTAGCCATGGCCTACGCCACGACTGAGCAGCAGCCGCTCGCCGGTCGATTCGCGACCGATGCTGATTCCTGGGACTAACGCCAACGCCTCGGCCAGTTGAGTCAAGCCACGCGCCCGTAGCTCTTCACCGCGCAGGATGGTCGCCATACCGGGTATAAAGTCAGCGTTTAACTGGCTGCCGGTGGCCAGCCGGGTCTCCTGCTCCAGCAGGGCGAGCAGCGCCTGTTCGTCAAACTCTACCGCAAGTAGCGCGGCGGGTGGGGTTGTTAGTAGTGCCGTGAGTGCAACAACAAAGTGGGCTTTCATCTGCGTCCTCTGGAAGTGTGGTCAGGCGATTGATGGCGGATAGGTAGAGCGGGTTATCCCGATTTGCTGATTTTATCCCCTTTTTGAATGTAAAACAAACCGGATGGGAGCGACGCGAACCGATTCGTCGCCTTAGCAGCAATACGGGGGAGGCGGAGTGACCGCGCAAGAGCTGCCGATCTGCCCGCAATCTGGTGTATCATGCCTCCCCCATCTGACGGGGCGCTATCGCGCTCCTCATCCGATTGACTTTCAAGTGAAAAGAGATTTCTATGTGGTTTAAAAATCTGCGCATCTACCGCCTAACGGAGAGCTTTCCGCTCACTGCCGAGGAGCTGAACCAGAAGCTGGAGGAGCATCCGGCCCGCGACTGCGGGGTGCTGGAGACCTATAGCTACGGCTGGGATCGCCCCCTCGGGCGCAAGGGCGAGTTACTGGTCCACACGGCTGGCCACTCGATCCTGCTCTGCGCCCGCCGCACCGATAAGGTGCTGCCCAATAGTGTGGTGAATGAGATGGTTGAGGAGCGGGTCGCCGAGATTGAGGAGGGCGAGGGGCGCACGGTGCGGCGTAAGGAGCGGATGGAGATTAAGGATGCGGTGACGGTGGAGCTGCTGCCCCGCGCCTTTGTGCAGTCGCGGCGCACCTACGCCTATCTGGACACCCAGGGGGGTTGGCTGCTGATTGATGCTACCAGCGACAAAAAGGCGGATGAGCTGGTCGAGAAGCTGCGCGAGAGCATCGGCTCGCTGCCGCTGCGTCCGCTCAGTAGTGCCAAGGCACCGGCTCACGTCATGACCAACTGGCTGTTGGGTGAGGAGGCGCTGGGCGATTTTGTGCTGCTCAATGAGTGTGAGCTGCGTGATACCTCCGATGAGGGGGGGGTGGTGCGCTGTCGCAATCAGGATCTCACCTCGGAGGAGGTGCGTAACCATCTGGAGGCGGGTAAGCAGGCGGTTCGCTTGGGGCTGGCGTGGAATGAGCGGCTGGAGTTTCTGCTGAGTGAGGATTTGAGTGTGCGCCGCCTGCGCTTTGGCGAGCCGATTCAGGAGCAGGCAGCAGAGGTGGAGAGTGATGACGAGCTGGCCCGCTTTGATGCCGATTTTACCCTAATGTCGCTGGAGCTGGGGCAGTTTATTCCGGCCCTGATTGAGGCTTTCGGCGGGCTGGAGAGTAGCGAGTAGAACTTGGTCACTCTTCCGGCAAAAACACGATCCTGAAATCCACATTCCGCATCCCCGCGCAACACACTGATTCAAAAGATGTATTTCCTTTTCGTATGCGTATCGAAAAACAGCATAATTTATTCGGATCAGTGGGTTATAATGGCAAGGTGCGGAATATGGGTTACTCGGTTAAAGCAGCGATCAGTTGCTGCAACACCTGCTCGGCAGATGCATTATCGAGCTGACAGGTACCGGCATTCTGATGCCCTCCTCCGCTATACTGCAACATCAGCTCGCCGATATTCACCTGCGAGCTGCGATTGACAATCGACTTGCCAACAGCAAAAACGGTGTTCTGTTGGTTTAATCCCCATAAGACATGAATCGAGATGTTAATCTCGGGAAAGAGGGCATAGATCACAAACCGGTTCCCGGCATAGATCGTCTCTTCGTGGCGCAGATCTAGCACCCCTAGATTACCGTGCAGGGTGGTACAGCGACCGATCTGGTCCTTAAATCGCTCAGAGTGTTCGTGGTAGAGATCAACCCGCTCCTGCACATCGGGGAGTTGCAAAATCTGCTCAATGCTATGGTTGCGGCAGTAGTCGATCAGCTCCATCATCAACTGGTAGTTGGAGATGCGAAAGTCGCGAAAGCGCCCCAGACCGGTGCGGGCATCCATAATAAAGCTCAATAGATCCCAGCCCTCTGGATCGAGAATATCCTGCTGGCTAAAAGCTGCGGAGTCGCTCTTATCGACCGCTCTCATCATACCGTTCCAGGCGGCGGGAAAGCGCTCCGCTCCGTACCACGCATAGACCACCCGCGCCGCTGAAGGGGCCTCGGGTTTGATGATGTGATTCTCCGGGCGGTGGGTAATGCGCAGAGTTTCGCTCAGGTGGTGGTCGAAGGCGAGGTGTACCCCTTCGACATAGGGGAGGTTAGTGGTAATGTCTTCGGGGCCGATGCCGATCTTGCCATCCTGCATATCTTTGGGATGGACGAATTTAATCTCCTCCACTAGCCCCAAGTGTCTGAGCAGGACACCACAGACCAGGCCGTCGAAGTCGCTACGGGTTACCAAGCGGTACTTTTGTTCACTCATCGGTTTTCATCCTCTAGTTACAATTTACAATTCATGCAAAACGGTAACCACCGCAGCGGTCAGAAAATCTAACTCTTCCGGGGTGATCATGTAGGCGGGCATCAAATAGACCAAGCGCCCGAAGGGGCGTACCCACACCCCGGCCTTGACCAGGCGCGGCTGAAGGGTTGCCATATCGACCGGCTGGTGCAGCTCGACCACCCCAATCGCGCCCAGTACCCGCACATCGGCGACTTGGGGCAGTTCGCGGGCCGCCTCCAGGCCGCGCCGTAGCCCCTGCTCAATCGCGGCGACGCGCTGCTGCCAGGGGGATGCAAGCAGCAGGTGAATACTCGCGAGGGCGACGCTACAGGCGAGTGGATTGGCCATAAAGGTGGGGCCGTGCATAAAACAGCCGGGGTCGCTGGCGCTAATCGCTTCACTGACGGCGCGGGTGGTTAAGGTCGCCGCCAGGGTTAGATAGCCGCCGGTCAGCGCCTTTCCCAGACAGAGAATATCGGGGGCGATGGCGGCGTGTTCGCAGGCAAACAGCCGCCCGCTACGCCCGAAGCCGGTGGCGATTTCGTCGGCGATCAGCAGCACCTGGTAGCGGTCGCACAGCTCGCGTACCCCGCGCAGGTAGGCGGGGGGGTAGAAGCGCATCCCGCCCGCTCCCTGCACCACGGGTTCCAAAATTACCGCTGCGATCTGTGCGGCGTGGCGCTCCAGCAGCTCGCGCATCGGTTCTAGCTCGGCGGGGTCGAAGCGGCGTTCAAAGCCAGCGGCGGGGGCCTCGACAAAAAACTGGCGGGTTACTGCGTCGGCAAACAGGGAGTGCATCCCATTCACCGGGTCGCTCACCGACATCGCCCCAAAGGTGTCGCCGTGGTAGCCGCGCCGCAGGGCAAGAAAGCGCTGGCGGGTCGGGTGGCCAACCGCCCGTTGGTACTGAATCGCCATTTTTAGCGCCACCTCGACCGCTACCGAGCCGGAGTCGGCAAAGAAGAGGCTCTGCAACGGCTCCGGGGTCAGCTCCACCAGCTTGGCCCCCAGCGCCACCGCCGGGGGGTGGGTGAGACCGCCAAACATAACATGCGCCATCTGCTGCATCTGCTGGTGCAGCGCCTGGTTAAGCTGCGGATGGTTGTAGCCGTGAATCACGCACCACCAAGAGGCCATGCCGTCAATCAGCTCTCGCCCGTCGGCCAGCCGCAGCCGCACGCCGTGGGCGGAGAGGACTGGATAGAGCGGCTGTGTACCCCCCATGGCGCTGTAGGGGTGCCACAAGTGCTGGCGATCCAGCGCGACCCAGTCCGTATTGCCCCCTGCCATTCGCTACTCCCGCGCCTTGCCGGGCAGGCCGGCGATGTAGTGGGCCAACTGCCGGATGGTCTGCTCTGGCCAGTCGCCGATGATCTCCTCCATTTCATGGCTGCGCCGCTGGATATCGCCGGTGCGGTAGCGCTGCATGGTGCGTACCAGGTAGTCGGGGCGCTGCTTGTGGATTGCGGCGAAGACTTCGCCAACCCCTTCGCCGCGTGCGCCGTGACAGGAGGCGCAGTGGTTTTGGTAGAGTGCCTCGCCTTGCGCACCGAGCTGCCGATCTACCGGGATCTTCACCGTTCGCGGAAGCTGGGCGTAGTGGAGCGCGAGGGCGACGATCTCCGCCGCTGCAAACTGCTCGGCAAAGCCGTGCATCATTTCGGGGTAGCGTCCCTCCCGCTGAAAAATCAGCATCTGTTCAATAAAGTAGGCCGGGTTTTGCTCCGCAATCGAGGGAATATCCGCCCTTACGCTATTGCCATCGTCCCCATGGCAGGCGACACAGACCAAGGTGCGCTCTCGAATATCGATCAGCGGATTGGCCAGTGCCTGCTCCAAGCCACCACGCTCGGCCACGTACTCCATCAACAGTTGCCGCGCCTCAACCCGCTCCTCTGGCCCGGCATATCCCATCGTAGTGGTCAGTATTGCTGCCACCACTCCTATCCATCGTCCCATCACTCTCTCCTTTTGTATGACTGAAAAGCGATATGCTAACAGAGAATAGAGAGCAGAAGCGGCTCTCTCCTCCGCTCTCTCTCCCTTCATGCGTGACCACCTGCTGCCAATCTGTTACATTGCCCGCTTTATCCTTCAGGAGCCGCTTTATGACCGCAACCGTAGACGAACTCACGATCAGCTACAGCGAAGATGATGTTGAATTGATTAAAGAGCTGGACAAAGTCGTTCTCACCAAGGGGGCCTGGGCCACCCTGATGTTCCGCTATCAGGAGTGGGATCGGCGCAAGGAGTGCTACAGTAGCGACAAGTACACCATCCGCCGCTACCAGAAGCGCAACGGCGAGTACCAGCAGAAGTCGAAGTTTAACATCTCCAGCCGCGACCAGGCCCGCGCCATCATCACCGCGCTGCGTCACTGGACGGAGGAGGAGGCAGCGGAATAGGCGATAATCCACGCAACTCGCCTCAGATTCCGATCCAAAACTCCGGCTCGACCCACGGCAACGGCACCATCCCCTGCTGTTGCCAAGGCAACTCAGCATCTGCGCCTTGCAACAATCCATTACTAAGCGTGTAGAGGGTATAGACCCCCTCCCGCCCAATCAGTAGCGAGCGGCGAATCGCCGCACCGCCTGGCTCCTCAACCTGCTCGGCATGGCTCACCCGGCCCAGCTCCTGCAACCCCAACTGCGGATCGACCCGCCACACCACCGCCTCCGGTTCTCCGGCACTCTGCACCGGAATAATCAGCAGGTGCAGCGGAGCAAACCAGGTAAAGGCCTTCGGTTCATAGAGCGCCTCTGAGCCGCTATAGGCCCCAAGATTGACCCGATCCAACAGCCGGGGGTTCGCAAAATCACTCACCTCGTAGAGGCTCACTTCGCTGCTCCAATCCTCCGGCTCCATCCCGATTCCCAGGAGATGATGCTCCCCGATGGGGTGCAGATAGGTCGAAAAGCCCGGTACCTCCAGCTCGCCGACCACGCGCGGGGCGCTCGGCTCGCTCAGGTCGAGGGTGTAGAGCGGGTCGATCTGCGCAAAGGTGACCAGATAGCCACGGGTTCCGGCGAAGCGCACCGCAAAGATCCGCTCGCCGGGCTTCCCCAGCCCCTCCAAACGGCCCACTTCACGCAGCTCGGCATCGAGTACCAACAGGGTGTTGCGCGGATCACTGCCGCGTTCACCCCAGCGGTTTTCGGTGGTCGCCACCCGTAGATAACCGGCGTGCGCTCCCAGCGCATAGCGGTTGAGCAGCCCGCCGGCTACCTCGCCACTCGCTTGCAACTGCGCCTGCTCCCCCAGTGAGAAGCGGTGAATGCGGGTCCGCTCCTGCGGCGCACCGCCGGGCATCCAGAATGGCGACTGGGTGGTCGCCACATAGAGCTGATCGGGAGTGGCATAGAGGGTCGCCTGATCACTTACCAGCGTGGTACTCCTCACCGGTGCCAGCGGCTCCTGAAGATTGAGCGTGACAATCGAAAGGGTATTGGCCCCTTCCGGCACTACCGGCAGCAGCACGTCGCGACAGGCCGTTAGTGGCCGCTGCTCAATCTCCAGCGCTCCCCCACTGCGGTAGCGCCGATCCTGCAACTGGGGCAGTACCCCGCCGCCTGCTGCCGCTGTCAGACGCTGCCACGGCGCACCCAGACGCAGTAGCGGCGAAGGCCCCGCTGCCGCTGCCAGACGCTGCCACGGCGCACCCAGACGCAGTAGCGGCGAAGGCCCCGCTGCCGCTGTAGCAAACGCCAGCGGCGGCTGGCGATAGTCGTGAAGCCAGCTCTCCACCACCAGATGGAGCCGATCCCCAACCCGCCGTGCGGTGTTAAAGCTCCCCTCCAGCAGCAGTTCGCGCAGCACCTGGGGCCGCCTCGGCTCGCGCACATCAAACAGCACCACGCGGGTCTGCACAGTTGCCAGCGGTCGCCGCCACAGCGGCGATTCACCCCACTGCGAGGTGATTACCAGCGCTAGCCCCTGATGCAGCAGTAGCCCCTGCACCTCGCCCTCCAACCGCTGGCTAAAGTGTAGCTCCATGGCGCTCGGCGGGTAGCCGCGCAGCACCGAAAAGTACCCGGCGTTAGCAATGTAGATCCACTCGCCGTCGCTTTTGATCAGGTCGGGTTCATCGACCCCCGCCTCCTGCACATTGGTCTGCGAATAGTCGATCCCGGCTTGCGGCGACTCAGCTCGCATGATCGGTGGTAAGAGGTTGTCTACCAGCAGCGGCTGCGCTCGATAGCGCTGATACCCCGCTTCTAGCACCCCGAGCAGATACCCCTCTAGCTCCCGGCACTCCGTGATCTCATCCCGCTCCCGCAGCGTCGGCCCTGCAGCCGCCGGAAAGTGGGGGGTGAAGAGTCGCCGCTGCTCGCTCACAACCTCCCCGGCAGGTGGTTGCAACAGCAGATTCGGCAGCAGCCGCTCGGCAGCCAGCACCGCCCCGGCCAGGAGCAGCAACACCATTCCAATCAGCAGACGTTTCATCTCCTCTCCTCCTTACTTATAAGCACCTATCGAGTACCCGATCTCTCCATTATAGCCGAGGATGAGAGAGAGGGGAGAAAACAGAACTCAGCGCCTTAGCGCTCTTCGGCGACATCAAAGAGCTCCACCTCTTGGCAGCCAAGATAACCGAGGGCATCGTTGACCACCTGATCGAGGATCGGCTCCAGCGGCTCTTCAAGGAGGGCGTGGCGGTCGGCCTCTTCCATCCAGCCGTAGATCGACCAGCGCAGGGCATCGCGGTGACGGATGCGCGTGGTCAGATCCCGCAAAATCTTGGCATATTCGCTGCGCGTGGGGCTAATCTGTAAGTGGGCGAAGAGTTCTGCGAGGCTATCGAGGAGCGGCCCGGCATCGGGGTCGAGCCCAAAGTCTTGCGGTGCATAAGTGATCTGGCAGTGGGAGACGCTGCTGATCCAAATTCGGAAGCTCTGTTTTTGCAGAGAGTGGTAGAGCGGCTCTTCGGAGATGACGAAGGTGAGCAGGTGGCGAGGGTTGGCGAAATGGGTGGTGCCGCCGAGTTGCCACTCGCCGCTGGTGATGAACTTGTAGAGGCGGATATGTTCGCGAAAGTCGGCTGCCTGAAGTTGGTCGAGGATTAAAATCGTCTCCTCCGCCTCGCTGTAGCCGCAGGCATCGGCAAGACGGTTGTCGAGGGGGTTGATCGGCGGGGCCTCTTTGCCGCTTTCGTCGCGGGAGGGGGGGAGGATGATCTGCGGTGGCGGCGGGGTTCTTTCGGAGAAGTCGTGGTAGATGGTGTGAGGAACCTCCAGGGCGTTGGCCAGGGCGCTGGCGAAGGCGGTTTTGCGTCGCTGGGAGTCGCCTTGAATGTTAAGGCAGCGAATGCCTTCAAAGGGTGCGTAGAGTAAGCACTCAATTGGATACTGGTAATCTTCGTTGGATTCAAACCCGTAGAGGGCCATGCGTTCGCGTAGTTGGCGCTGCTCCATCTGCCTTGCCACTCCTCTGTGATTGATCTTGATAGGGGTCGCTCCGGGGCAGCAGTGCGTCGGCTTGCGTCGCCCCTTTGCCCTGACTCCCCACTAAATAACTATAAGTCTAACGGAAAGAGGTGCGAAGAGCAACTTCAGGGCGAAAGGCGGGTGCGGCTCAAACCGACGCGCAAAACCTTGCAGGGCAGCACCTCACGCTACCTGTTGAAAATCTGCTCAATCCCGCCGACCCTTTCTCTCCACTGAAAAAGTGAAATGAAGTACTCCAGAACTTCTGAATATAGCAATTTTCTTCTACTTGTTGCAATGGCCAGGGTCGCTCCCGTATAGTTCTCATCAGCGCCTTTGGAGGAGGCAAGACCTCTTTATTTGTTAGGGATGAACCATTGCTCGTCTTGATTATATCAATCTCGAACGCTTTATGCGAAGTGAGGTTGGATGGCCAGCAGGAGAACCTAAGAGTGGCTAAGGGCATTACCTACCAAGAGCTGACCCAACTGATCTTGCAGCTCAGTCAGAAAAAACGCAGTGGAACCCTGTTTCTGCGCAATATAGATCACCAATCGGGGATTATCTTCTTCAGCGCCGGTACCATTATCGGTGTGACTTGCGGTTCGATCCGTGGTCATGCCGCGATTGCTGCGCTGCGAGATGCGGGTCATTTGACCTTTCGTTTTGAAGAGGGGAAGCCGATGCCGGTGCGCCAGGATCTCTCTTCGCCGGAAGAGACCTTGCGCGAGTTCGGTATTGAAGTCGAGATCCCGCTGGTGGGGGAGACCACTGCGGTGGTTAC